>CAZWQK010000237.1:0-3494 GCA_964635835.1 uncultured Pseudomonadales bacterium | reverse complement strand
TCTGGAAGCCATGTGCTACGTTAATGAACACTACGACTATGTGTTAGACCCGCATACCGCAGTGGGCTATCACGCGGCACGTGGTTTCCTGGACGAGTCCAATGAGGACGCGAAGACACCGGTGATTGTTGTAGGCACAGCCCATCCGGCGAAATTTCCGGAGGCCGTCGCCGAGGCGACGGGCTCAGAGCCCACCCACCCAACGTTGACGGCGCTGGCCGGGCTGCCAAAGCGTAGCCAACCATTGCCCTGCGATATCGACGCGGTTAAGGCTTATCTAGCGTCGAGTTTGTCCATAGACCAAGGTTAGCCCCACCTGCGTTATGTCAGGGTGGCAATGGATCTTGGCAGTGCATCCAGGGACTGTACCTCAGCGGAGGGTTTTGACTCACCGCTGTTTTCGAAGGCGCCGTCGCGATTGAACCAAATCGTGTGCATGCCGGCGCGATTGCCGCCCAAAATATCGTCAGCAAGATGATCGCCAATGTGCACGGCGCTGGTTGCCGATACGCCGGCCCGGGCTAAGACTGCATTGAACATGGCAGGGTCAGGTTTGCTGGCGCCCACGTCTGCGCTGCTCACCGCGCCCTCAAAAAATTGCCCGATGCCCACCCGTTGAATGTCCGCATTGCCATTGGTCAGTGCGAACAGGCGATAGTGTTGGCTCAGCTCATCTAAAATGCGTAAGGCGTGATCAAAAAGCACAACGTCGTTACGGCCAACAAAAAAGACGCCAAAGGCGGCCTCGGCAGTTTCTTGTGCCTGGTTTGGGCCCATCCCGCTGGCCACCATGCAGGCGCGAAGGACCTCGGTGCGCAGAAAGGATAAGTCGTGTTGCTGGCCTGGATTTTGGGCCACAACGTCGGCGCGAATGTCTTGAACCGCGTCTGACGCATAGATCTCCAGGGCACTGGGTGCATGTTCCAGTAGCCAAGCCCGGAGGGACTGTTCTGCTCGGCGGATGGTATGACCCACATCCCACAACGTGTTGTCCAGATCGAAGGTGATGACCTCAATAGCGTCGGTTTTGGGCATTAATTTTGCTCTTCTTTGGTCGTCGCGCTCTTGGTGGCCAGCGCCCTGGGGTGAGCCTTGTCGTACACCTGGGCCAGGTGCTGGAAGTCTAGATGGGTATAAATCTGCGTGGTCGCAATATCACTATGCCCAAGCAGTTCCTGAATTCCGCGTAAGTCGCCAGAGGATTCCAGCATGTGCGTCGCGTAGCTATGCCGCAGCATGTGCGGGTGCAGGCCGGTGTCACCTAGCTGGACCGCGGCCACCTGTTTTAAGCGTTTTTGCACCGTACGGGGTGAAATGCTTTGACCGTTACGACCCGGGAATAACCACTGACTGCAGCCGCTGACCTCGCGCCAGCGATGCAGCACCTCAATACACAGCCGCCCCAGAGGGACGCTGCGGGTTTTGCCTCCTTTACCTTTCACGGTGACAAAGCCTTGTTCAAGGTCAAGGCTGGCATTAGGTAGAGAAGCCACTTCACTTAACCGAAGACCGCTACCATAGAACAACTCGAGCAACGCTTTGTCGCGCAGGGCTTGGGGAGAAAGTTCCTCAAAATTTAACAGCTGGGACGCTTGATCCGTGTCCAGTACCGATGGCAGTCGGCGTTTGTGTTTGGGTCCGCGACTGGCTGCGGCAGGATTGTTCGAGACGATTTTTTGACTCTGTAAAAACCGATAAAAGCTTCGAATGGCGGACAGATTTCGTTGAATACTGTTGTTGGCCAGTCCGGTGCTTTTGAGTCGGCCGACGTATGCCGAGACAGTTTGGGTTGTGGCCTCTTCGGCGCTGGTCTCCAGCCACTCTAGATAGCGGGTGACTTCTCGTCTGTAGGCCTTAATGGTTAGAGCGGAATAGTTACGTTCCAGGGTCAGCTTAGATAAGAAGGCTTCAACCTGGGCACTATTTCGATCCGAAATGTTGCTCATGATCCGGCCAGGCGGTCCATAACTTTGGCCACAATATCGGCGATATAGGTCACGAACAAAGTGTCCATACCTTTGGTAAAGCGGTTGGGGTCACGGCTGCCGATGCACAGAGCGCCAGTGCCATTGCGTAGGGTTAAACCCAAAATCGCAGCGCTGCCGCTGTCGTTATGGTCGGATAGCGGAAACATCTGGGTCAATTCTTCTTTTCGCAAAGAAATGCACTTGGCGCTGCTGTTGCTGTGCAGGTGCTGTAACGGCATCTCGTGGTTGTGATGCTGTATGTGGTCCAAGGCCAGGGCGAGATTTGCCGCACACAGGTGAGCGCAAACGAAGTCGGCTTCAAAGTCTACAAGCACGTGAGTGGCCAGCACTTCGTTGAGCTCTGGCCAGCTGGATACCTCCAAAAGCGCCAGATTCAACGATCGGGTCTTGGCGAATATCTCGTCGTTGGCCCTTGCGGCCTGCAGCAGTTCGTTCATCCGCTTGCGCATGGTGACGTTGCGGTCGCGGAGAATGTCTACCTGTCGCTCGATCAGGGATACGGCTTGACCGGATTCGTGGGGCAGGGTCAGTTCAGACAGCGCACTGGGATGGCGCAGGAAAAAGTCCGGCGACTTTCTCAGAAAGTCCAGTACCGATTGGTCGTCTAAGGAACTAACGGGTGTTGTTGGCTTAATCTGGTCAATTGTCATGTTATGCGTCCAAATGTCCGTGATAGACGAAGGTCGAGTCACCAATCAGCTTGATGGGGCCATGGCCTGCTGGCCATTCAATCTTGAGCTTGCCGCCGGGCAGCGAAACTTTGACTTTGTCGCCAAGTTTGCCGGATAGCCGTCCCGCCACAACGGCCGCCGTAGCGCCGCTGCCGCAAGCAAGGGTCTCTGCTGCGCCTCGCTCAAACACGCGAAGGCGCACAAAGCCGTCATTAATCACTTGGCAAAATCCGATGTTGGCTCGATCCGGGAACGCGGGATGATTCGAGAGCGCAGCGCCCAATTCTTCAACGTTGAGGTTGATGACATCGTCCACAAAAACCACACCGTGAGGATTACCCACGGACACAGGAACAACCGTGTAGGTACCGCTATCGATCTGTAACGCGGTATCGCCCGCACCGTCTTGGCCGATAAACGGAACGCGGCTGGGATCAGCACAAGGCTCTGGCAGGGTGGATTCGATCAGGCCATCTGCCCGCAAGGTCGTTTCGAAGGTGCCGCCTTTGGAGTGCCAACTGAGTGTCGTTTTGTGACTCAGACCGAGCCGACGCACGAAGTCCGTAACGCAGCGCGTGCCGTTGCCGCATTGTTCGGCCTCGCTACCGTCGGCGTTAAAAATCACGTACTCGAAATCACAGTGGGGTAGCGATGGCGGTGCAACCAGCAGCAGCTGATCAAAGCCGATACCCCGATTTCGGTCAGCTAATGTGGTGATTTGCCCAGAGTCCAAATCAACGGCTTGGGAAATGCCGTCGATGACAACAAAGTCGTTACCTAAGCTGTGCATTTTGCAAAAACTGAGCATGGGGTGGCGCTAGAAAATTTCTGTGGA
>CAZWQK010000236.1:0-3499 GCA_964635835.1 uncultured Pseudomonadales bacterium | reverse complement strand
AGAGATCCGGCGAGTGCTGGCGTACATGCATCGCTGGGGTGCCTATGAGATGCTTGGTGGGCATTGGGGGTTCCTGAACAACGTGCTCCACTGGAGGGGTGACGCTTTGTATCGACAAATCACGACAGCGGCAACAATCTGTTTTCTGTGGGTCTTACAGGTTGCTGGGGCGCTCGCCCAGAGCACTGAACCGGACTTTTTGCTGCCGGACGTATTCTCCAGAATCGGGGAGCCGCTGCGGGCGACCTTGGAGCTTAACGATGTCGTCGGCCTTGCGGGTGATACGCCCCAGGTGGCCATTGCTGACGCATCTGGCTTTCAAAAGCTGCAGATTCGTCGCTATCAGGTGGTGGATGGTATCCAAGTGGCTTATCGCGATGGCGGCGTGTCCGGGCCGACGCTGGAGCTGTTCACGGTTCTGCCGGTATATGAGCCGAGCCTGCGCCTGGTGCTTTCCATCTCAGAGAGTTTTCGTAGCCGACTACTGCCCATTGAGTTGCTGTTACCAACCCCAGACGCGCTGGGATACGAGCAGCGTTCGGTTCTGGTCTATCCAAACGACACCTTATGGCGAATTGCCAATCGCACTCGCGACGCATCGGTCACTAACGATCAACAAATGTTGGCGGTTAAGCGATTGAATCCCGAAGCATTTCTACGGGACAACATTAATGGTCTGAAAGAATGGTCCATGTTGATACTGCCGACGTTTTCCCAGGCACTGGAGCTGCCGGCGCGGCAAGCTGCAGACACTGTGGCGGCTCAACACGCCCAGTGGGGAAGCGGTGGAACAGCAACCAGGAATGCTTTTGATGCTCGCAGCGAAAATACTCCGGGTCAGGTACGCATTACCGTCACCGAGTTTGCCGAGGATGCGCCAGAACCCGAGGTCTCGCGCAGCGAAACCGCCAATGAACCTTCGATTCAAAGGTATGAGCCAGGAAGCAGTGACGAAATCAGCGAGGAGCCTGCAGCACTAGCGACGTTGGCGCAAATCTCTGAAATACCTGATGCCGATGAAGCGCCGATGATTCCAGGCTCGGGCCTTGCGGATCCAGTAACCAATCAGGCGCCAGCAGTAGCAGCGGCAGTTGATTCGCTCAGCCCGGCAGAGACGAAAGCCGAGGCAACGACAGACCCTTTCGATTTGGACAAGCTAGAGGCGCAAATTCGCCAGGAGCAGCCTAGCGGCCTGGACGCCGTGGTAGCATTCCTCAGCAGCACCTCGGGGATTGGATTTATTGCTGGGCTGACGTTTATCGGCTTACTGATACTTTTGTTAATGCGGCGGCGTGCGGTGGAACAAGCACGGGAACTCGATCACGCTTTTCGTGACCATGAAGAGGGTACCCGGCCTGAATCCCATGAGCCCGATGAAATCCCCGAAGCGGCGCCGGAGGACGTTTACACCACGCGTCTCAAGCTGGCTGAAGCCTATTTGGAGATGGGCGATACCGATGGGGCCACGGAGATGCTGGAAGAGGTGATGGCCGACGGTAGCTTCGAGCAGCAAGAAGTCGCCCGGCGCATCATGGAGCGCGTGGATCGCGGCCATGAGTGATACTGCCACTGCGGTGCCAAAATCCAAGCACTACGTGTTCTGCGTGCAGTATCACGGGGCGGCATTCGCAGGCTGGCAGCGCCAGCACGAGCAGGCCACAGTTCAAGGTGAGCTTGAGCGCGCCCTAAGTACCATTGCCAATGAGCCCGTTACCGTGCGCGGGGCCGGGCGCACGGACGCCGGCGTGCATGCCAGCGGACAAATCGCCGACTTTGTCACATCGGCGGAGCGCCCGGTTGAACAATGGCTGCGCGGAGTCAATGGGCTAACGCCTCAAGGGATTCACGTAGCCTGGCTACAGATCATCAATGAGGATTTTCATCCCCGCTATCACGCGGTCAGCCGGCGTTACACCTACTTGTATCATGATCAAGGTGCGAACAATCCCTTTCTGCATGCTTTGGCTTGGTGCACCCAAGCGCTGGACGAAAGCGCCATGCATGCTCAGGCCCAAGGGCTTCTTGGTGAACACGACTTTAGTAGCTTTCGTGGTGCCGGCTGTCAGTCGTTGACCCCCATGCGCCGTGTGGATCGCTGCGAGGTCAGGCGCGAAGGCCCCATTGTCCTTATGAACATTGAAGCCAATGCTTTTTTGCTGCACATGGTGCGCAACATTGCCTCCGCGCTTCATCAGGTCGGGCTTGGTGCACCGATCAATTACCTCGCTGATCTCCTTCGGTCCCGGGACCGCACTCAACTCGGCATCACGGCGCCGGCTCAAGGGCTGTATTTGGCCCAGGTGAGCTATCCGAAGCAACAGTTCCCGGAACCGATGCTGCCGCCGTTAATTCGGCAAAAATAGCCCTGGTTTGGCGAAAAACGATCAGGGATGCGGCATAAGGTGAGACAGAGCTTGTTTCTTGAGTGCAAAGCGGGAGTCTGGCGTTGTCGCTGCGGTCGAAATCTATAGAATTCTCAGTTGGCCGGGTGCAACCACCCGGCGCGAACCATTGGTGTCACCATGCATCCACCCACAAGCCAGCCTTGGTGTAAGATCTGCGGCCTGACCTTAGAGGCAGACGTGGTGGCTGCGATAAACGCCGGCGCAGACGCGTTGGGTTTTAATTTTTTTCCACGAAGTGCCCGCTACCTGGCCCCAGAAAAAGCTGCAACGCTGTGCCGAGTGGCTCGGGAAATCGGTCCGTCGGTGGAGCGCATTGGACTATTTGTGAACGCGCCATCAGACCAAGTGAAAGACGTAATGCGCGGGGTGGATTTGTCCATGCTGCAGTTTCACGGTGATGAATCGATAGCCTACTGTGAGCAGTTCGATCTACCGTACATCAAAGTAGTCGGAGTCACCAAGACAACGGACTTTCCGGCCTTGCAGGCAGATTTTGCGTCGGCTTGGGCACTCTTGCTGGATACCCATGACCCGGTGCAAAGGGGCGGAACAGGTCGGCCTTTTGACTGGAGCCTGTGGCCGGACAAAAGCCGGGGAAAATTAGTTTTGGCTGGTGGTTTAGATCCATCCAACGTCGCCGAAGCCTTGCAGCTAACTCAAGCCTTTGGCGTTGATGTGGCCGGAGGCGTTGAGGGCAGCATTAAGGGCGTGAAAGATCACGACAAATTACAAACATTTATAGAGGCAGCAAAACATGGCTGAACCCATTATCGAAACCAATGCAGAAACGACCTATGCCCAACCCACTGAGGGAGGGCATTTTGGTCAGTTCGGGGGGCGATTTGTTGCTGAGACGCTGACCCACGCCCTGGACGGCCTCGCCCAGCTGTACGCGGATCTCAAGGACGATCCCGAATTCAAGCGCGAGCTCCATGAGGACCTCGCGCACTTTGTGGGCAGACCAACGCCCTTGTATTTGGCGGAACGTTTAACGGCATCTCTGGGTGGCGCGGCCATTTATTTGAAGCGGGAAGATTTGAATCACACTGGCGCGCACAAGGTGTGTAACACCATCGGTCAAGCATTGCTGGCCA
>CAZWQK010000235.1:0-3500 GCA_964635835.1 uncultured Pseudomonadales bacterium | reverse complement strand
ATCGCCGATCAAAATCAAATCGCAACACGCCTGGTCAAGCAGTTGGCTTGTATTGCAGCCCCATACCCGCAAGTTAAGGTTGAATCGCTCATGGGATTGGTCATCGCCCTGAACAAAGGTCGTATATTTGAGGAATGCTTGCCGCTGTTAGCGGCCTGTCAAATCCAGCCCTCTGACGACCCCAAAAAATCCCGCAAGCTGATTTTCGACAGCGTCACCGGCGGCCACAAAATCATCGTCGCTCGCTCGGCTGATGTTCCAACCTATGTGGAAAATGGCGTCGCCGATGTTGGGATAACCGGCAAAGACACGATTTTAGAGTATGGCGAGGATATGACGTTTTATGAGCGCCTGGATTTAAAAATAGGTGCCTGCCGGATGATGACGGCTGGCCCCGTGGGGGTGCCGGAACCGGAGCAGGGCATACGAGTGGCGTCAAAGTTCGTCAACATTGCGCGCCGGTATTATCAGGGCCGAAGCAAGCAGGTGTCGTTGGTCAAGCTCTCCGGGGCGCTGGAAATTGCGCCGCTGCTTGGCCTGGCCGACTGCATTGTCGATATCGTGGACACGGGCAACACCCTGAAAGCTAACGGCCTTGAAGCTCGCGAGACCATTTGCGATATCAGTACCAGGCTTATCGTTAACCGAGCGTCAATGAAGACCAAGTTTAGTGAGGTACAGACGCTGATTGCCCAATTGGAAGATGCGGTATCGGCAAACCTCGTGGCTGAGCAGGTTTGACGGCCATGCAGAAGCTAGACGCCACAGCGCCAGACTTTGACGACCGGCTTGAGCAGTTGCTGGATTGGGATCTCAGCGTCGATAGTGAAATCGATATTACGGTAGCCCAGATCATTCAGCGAGTCCGGGCAGAGGGTGATGCCCAGTTGCTAGCGCTTACCGAGCGTTTCGATGGTGTTGCCGCCAGCACCATGGCGGAGTTGCAGATTACCCAAGCAGAGTTAGCGGAGGCCTGGTCGAGGATTTCTGCGGCATCCCAGCAGGCCCTGTCGACGGCGGCGGAGCGTATTCGTCGGTTTCACCAACACCAGCGGGAAGACTCATGGTCGTTTACGGACGAGTTGGGTTGTCACCTGGGGCAAAAAATCCAGCCGTTAGATCGTGTCGGAGTATACGTTCCCGGGGGGCAGGCGGCTTACCCGTCCAGCGTCCTTATGACGTTAATTCCAGCGAAAGTTGCCGGTGTCAGCGAGGTGGTCGTGGTGTCGCCAACGCCCCAAGGGCTGCGGAACGACATGGTGCTAGCGGCCCTACACCTTGCGGGTGCGGATCGAGTCTTTACCCTGGGAGGGGCCCAGGCCGTAGCGGGTTTAGCCTATGGCACCCAGACGCTGCCTCGAGTGGACAAAATCGTCGGTCCTGGCAATGCCTATGTGGCGGCAGCGAAGAAGCAGGTCTTTGGCCAGGTAGGGATTGATATGATTGCGGGTCCCAGCGAAGTGTTGGTGATCGCCGATGGCTCCACCGACGTGGAGTGGGCTGTACTCGACCTCTTCTCTCAAGCGGAGCACGATGCGTCGGCTCAGGCAATCTTGATCAGCACAGACGCTGAATTTTTAGCCCAGGCAGCGGCGATGATTGAAGATAAGCTGCCAACAATGCAGCGCAAGGACATTATTGGCGCATCGCTAGAGCAGCGAGGCGCATTAATTTATTGCGCTGATCGGGAACAGGCGCTGCAGGTAGCCAACCGGATCGCCGCAGAACACCTGGAACTTGCCGTTGCGGACCCGCAACCCTGGATCGATGGCCTGCGCCACGCAGGGGCAATTTTTGTTGGAGCTCATACAGGGGAAACCTTTGGCGATTACATAGCAGGCCCTTCTCATGTTCTGCCCACCTTCGGCACCGCGCGATTTGCTTCTCCACTGGGTGTCTATGACTTTCAAAAGCGCAGCTCGATAATTGAGGTGTCTCAAGCGGCAGCCCATGCGTTAGCGCAACCCACCGATCTGCTGGCCACCTCTGAGGGCCTAGAGGCTCACGCGCTGGCAGCAAGAGTGCGAGGGGCTGACGCGCCGGAATGAACAAGGACCCGCGCCCGAGTTCGACAGATGCTGAACATAGCTTGTTTTCACCCCTGCAGGCTTATCAGGCCGGTTTGGCCGAAGGCGCCATGCTCGAGGATGAGGCCCAGGCCCAGGTCATTGCCTTGCTGGATGCGCTATACACTGAGCTTGCTGACCGTCAAGACGCACGGCCAGGCCGCATGGCGAGGTTGCTCAGCAAATTCCCTGGTGCCAAGGCCAGTATCCGCATCACGCCGATAAAAGGCCTATACCTGTGGGGCGGTGTTGGTCGAGGCAAAACCATGATGATGGACATGTTTTGCCAGGCGCTGCCGCCCGGCCGGCGGCAGCGGATGCACTTTCACCGATTTATGCGCCGGGTTCACGATGCCCTGGGTCGACACGCCGGTCAGGCAAACCCTCTGCTTAAAGTGGCCGATGAGATAGCTGCCCAAGGCGACGTGCTGTGTTTTGATGAATTCTTCGTCTCCGACATTGGCGATGCCATGATTCTAGGTGAAGTGATGACCGCGCTATTTGCTCGGGGGGTCGTACTGATTGCGACATCGAACGTGGAGCCATCGAACCTATACAAGAATGGTCTGCAGCGATCTCGGTTTTTGCCGGCCATTGATCAAATCTATGCCCACTGCGATGTCCACGAGATTGATCAAGGCCAAGACTTTCGCCTCAGAACATTGCAGCAGGCGCGGCTTTATCATTCACCGTTAAGCGAGGAGACGGCGCGCAGCATGGAGCGAAATTTCGCTGCGCTGGCGACGGATCAGCCCAAAACCAACGTTAAGCTGCGGGTGGAAAACCGCACCATTGACGCGTTGAAAGTCGCTGGAGACGTGGCCTGGTTTCAATTCACGAGCCTGTGCGAGGGGCCGCGCAGCCAAAACGATTACATTGAACTGGCAACGCTGTTCACAACGGTATTGGTTAGCCAGGTGCCAACGCTGGACGCCAATCGTGAAGACGCCGCGCGTCGATTTATCAGTTTGGTGGACGAGTTCTACGATCGGCGGGTGAAGTTGGTGATGTCTGCGGAGCAGTCCATCACGGACCTCTATCAAGGCCAGCGTTTGGGGTTTGAGTTCGAGCGCACGCAAAGCAGATTGCTGGAGATGCAATCACAAGAGTATTTGAGCCAGCCTCACGTGAGTGTGGGCACCGGCCTGACCTGAATGCTCAAAGAGATTGGTTCTGGATAGTGCCTGAGCTGCGTCAGAGCTGTTGTAAAGCGACAAGTGCTCCACTATCATTCGCGTCCCTTTTTTGGGGCAGCTTTTCTTAAGGCGTTTGGGCGGGTGACTGGTAACCCGACAGAAAGAGATTTTGACGTTGCCTGAACGTGCCGCACGGTGCTTTCAGGGCGTTGGCGCGGGGCGAGGGCACTGCGTGTATCGAGCAAGAGGCAGAACATGAAAACGGTAAGTATGCGAGAGCAGGACGTGGTCCGATCTT
>CAZWQK010000234.1:0-3502 GCA_964635835.1 uncultured Pseudomonadales bacterium | reverse complement strand
GCCTCGAAAGTGGCCTTCTATCATCTCCATCAGCAGCTGTTGGCCTGGAACTTCAGCCTTATCGACTGCCAGATGATGAACCCCCACTTAGCTTCCCTGGGCGTTGTACCTATGCCAAGGGAGACCTTCTTGACTTTGTTAGCTAGTAACGATTTAAGTAAGAGCCGCTTGGGACCCTGGAGCAACCAAGCCACAGCAATGAAAACTGAGTGCCCATCGTGAGTGTGAGTTCGGACCAAGACAAGCCCCTGGATTTTTATCTGACACCGCCGCATCCGTGCTCGTATTTGGACCGCAACGACGCGCAAACCCTGTTTGCGGATCCGCGCCGGATCATCACCAGCGCCAGCTACCAGCATTTATCGGACCGGGGTTTTCGCCGCAGCGGCGCGCACCTCTATCGCCCTCGCTGCAATCACTGCAACGCCTGTATTGCGGTTCGAGTGCCGGTGCAGTCGTTTCGGGCCAATCGCACCCAGCGCAGAGCGCTCAAGCGCAACCACGAGCTCAGAATCAGCGTGGAACCAGCTCAATTTACTCAGCGCTACTTCCAGGTATACGAGCGCTACATCAGCATGCGGCATGCTGACGGCGACATGTATCCCGCTACCGAAGATCAGTTCAAATCATTCCTGCTCAGTGCTTGGGCAGACACGCTTTTTGTCTGCGCTTATGAGGGTGATCGCTTGCTCAGCGTCGCGGTAACGGACCGCCTGAACGATGGGTTATCAGCGGTTTATACGTTCTTTGAACCAAATGAAAGCGCCAGAAGCCTGGGCGTATTCAGCATCTTGCAGCAGCTGGAACTTTGCAAAACTCTGGGCCTCAGTCATCTGTACTTGGGCTACTGGATTAGAGAATCGTCGAAAATGGCTTACAAAAGTCAATACCGACCGCTGCAGATGTTCATCGATGGTCGCTGGCTTACCCTGCGGTGACAACAAGCGTTGTATCCGAGCACGCGCCTTGTAGATCCCAGACTTCTCTTTGACCTTTGCTTCTGGCACCATGCCGCCCTCGTTGACCAACTAGAGGCCGCATGGCAAAAGAAGAACAGATCGAAATGGATGGCACCATTATTGATACCCTACCAAACACCATGTTTCGGGTTGAATTAGAGAATGGCCATACCGTCACGGCGCACATTTCAGGCAAGATGCGCAAAAACTACATCCGGATTTTGACTGGAGACAAAGTCAAGGTGGAGTTGACCCCCTATGACTTAAGCAAGGGCCGCATTACCTTCCGTATGTAGCCTTGCGGCAGCGTTTGCCTTAAACCTCTGCTGCCGCCAGTACCTGAATATCCAGCTCGTCATTAGCGATAGAAACCTTCACGGTACCGCCGGACGCAAGGTCGCCAAACAACAAGTCCTCAGCCAGCGGTCGCTTGATCTTCTCTTGAATTAAGCGCTGCATGGGTCGCGCGCCCATCTTTTCGTCATAGCCTTCCTTAGCCAGCCAAGCTCGCGCTTTATCGTCAACCTCTAGGGTCACCCGCTTTTCGTCCAATTGAGCCTGTAGTTCGGTTAGGAACTTATCCACCACAGTTTTGACGATCTCGATGTTTAGCGCACTGAATTGCACAATGGCATCCAGACGGTTACGGAACTCCGGTGTAAACATCCGGCGAATCACCTCCATACCATCTGTGGAGTTATCCTGCTCGGTGAAGCCAATAGACGGACGCCCCATCTCTTGGGCGCCGGCATTCGTCGTCATGATTAGCACAACGTTGCGAAAGTCTGCTTTGCGGCCGTTGTTGTCCGTCAACGTGCCGTGATCCATGACCTGCAGCAGTAAGTTGAAGACCTCTGGGTGCGCCTTCTCAATTTCATCCAGCAGTACAACGCTATGGGGATGCTTGGTTACCGCTTCGGTCAACAGCCCGCCTTGATCAAACCCCACATACCCTGGGGGAGCACCAATCAGCCGTGAAACCGTGTGTCGTTCCATATATTCGGACATGTCATAACGCAGCAGCTCCACGCCCATAGCGTTGGCTAGCTGTTTAGACACCTCGGTTTTACCCACACCGGTGGGTCCAGCGAACAAGAAGGAGCCGATGGGTTTGTCCCCACTCTTCAACCCTGCCCTAGACAGCTTAATGGCCGACGCCAGCTGCTCAATGGCCTCGTTCTGCCCAAATACTGCAAGCTTCAGATTGCTCTCCAGATCGCGCAGTGATGCTTTATCCGACGTCGTTACCTGAGCAGACGGAATTCGAGCGATTTTAGCCACTACCTGTTCTACGTCGGCGGCACCTACGCTTTTCTTGCGCTTGCTGGGCGGCTGCAGCTGCTGGGCTGCCCCGGCTTCATCCACCACGTCAATGGCTTTGTCGGGCATAAATCGGTCGTTAATGTAGCGTGCTGCCAGCTCTGACGCCGTGCGTAGGGCTTTATCCGTGTAGCGCAGGTTGTAGTGTTCTTCAAAACGGGACTTCAAGCCTTTCAAAATACGATAGGTGTCATCCACGTCGGGTTCTTCTACGTCGATTTTTTGGAATCGTCGGGAGAGGGCCCGATCCTTATCGAAGATGCCTCGATATTCCTGGTAAGTCGTGGACCCCATGCAGCGCATCTGACCCGAGGTCAGCAGCGGCTTAAGCAAATTCGAGGCATCCATAACCCCGCCAGAGGCGGCTCCCGCGCCAATGATCGTGTGGATCTCGTCGATAAAGAGAATAGAGCCTTCAAGCTCTTTGAGTTCCGCAAGCACGGCCTTAAAGCGTTTTTCAAAGTCTCCGCGGTACTTAGTGCCTGCCACCAGGGCACCCAGGTCCAAAGAATAAATCGTGCTGCCAGCCACTACTTCCGGCACTTTGCCGTCGACAATGCGCTTGGCCAATCCCTCGGCGATGGCGGTTTTACCGACGCCGGATTCGCCAACAAGCAAAGGATTGTTCTTTCTGCGCCGACACAAAATTTGCACTACGCGCTCAAGCTCATCCGCACGGCCCACCAGCGGGTCAATGCGCCCTGCCTTCGCCTCTTCATTGAGGTCTGTCGCGTAAAGCTGCAGCGCCTTTTGACCACCTTCAGGAGACTCCTCGCCTTCCACAGCCTGGCCACCGGCTTCGGTTTCTTCATCAGATTCGTCGACCTTACTGATGCCGTGGGAAATATAGTTCACCACATCAATTCGACTGATGCCCTGGACCTTTAACAGATAAACCGCCTGGCTCTCCTGCTCACTGAAAATCGCCACCAAAACGTTGGCGCCTGTGACCTCTTTGCGCCCGGAGGACTGCACGTGGAACAAAGATCGAGAAACCACGCGCTGAAACCCTAAGGTGGTCTGGGGGCCGTGCTCTTGGTCACTTGCCGGTAGAATCGGCGTTGTCTCTTCAATGTACTTCTCAAGCTCCCGGGTCAGCTTATCGACATCGCCGCCGACATTTTTCAGCACCTCGATGGCAGCTTCATTGGTCATCAACGCCAGCAGCAAATGTTCAACCGTAATGAATTCGTGGCGGCGCGTGCTGGCGTCTTGAGCTATTT
>CAZWQK010000233.1:0-3506 GCA_964635835.1 uncultured Pseudomonadales bacterium | reverse complement strand
ATGATCTCGAGGGCGTGCCCATCATCGTCGACGGCCATTACGGCGATGTGTATACCCGCCCAAGTCCCCAGCGACTGTCGGAAAATCAGTTGCTGCTGGAACAAGAGCAGGTTTTTGCGGCAGAGCTTAACGAACTCAAGGAACTGCCCTGTGTGACCCAAGACGGCTGGCGGCTCCAGCTTTGGGTGAATATCGGTCTGACCGGTGACATCAACCGATCTCTGGACCGTGGCGCCGAAGGCATTGGCCTGTTTCGTACCGAAGTACCTTTTATGAGCCAAGACCGTTTTCCAACCGAGGTAGAGCAGCGCGCCCTATATCGGGAGCATATGGAGGCCTTCGAGCCACGACCGGTGACCATGCGTACGCTGGACATTGGCGGGGACAAGTCCCTTTCGTATTTCCCCATCCAGGAAGACAACCCTTTCCTCGGGTGGCGAGGGATTCGGGTAACTCTCGATCACCCGGAAATATTTTTGGTCCAGGTTCGGGCCATGCTAAAGGCCAATGCCGGCCTGCTTGGGGACCTGCGCATCATGCTGCCCATGATCTCAAGCCTCGCGGAACTGCGACGCGCTAAGAGCCTGATCGATCAAGCCTACAGCGAGGTGATCGAAGAAGGAGTACAGGTGAAACGCCCTCAGGTTGGTGTTCTTATCGAAGTGCCTGCAGCGGTTTATCAGGCGCGGCTATTGGCAAAAGAAGCAGACTTCATCGCCGTTGGCTCCAACGATCTGACCCAGTATTTGTTGGCGGTGGATCGCAACAACCCCCGAGTTGCCGAGCTCTACCAAGAGGTGCATCCGGCGGTGATCACTGCGCTTCGGGAAGTTGCAAGGGCAGTGCACGCCGAAGAAAAGCCTCTGGGAATTTGCGGTGAGCTTGCGGGCACTCCGGCAGGAGCCATTTTGTTGATGGCCATGGGATATCACGTGCTGTCGATGAACGCCACGCACCTGCTCCGAGTTAAATGGGTAATACGCAACATTAAGCGTAGCGACGCTCGTAGAATTCTGGCCCGGGTAATGCGTATGGACGCTGCGGAAGAAGTTACCAGCTATCTGAATCAGGAAATGCAGCGCTTGGGCCTGAGCAAGGTCATGCCCGCCCGGCTTGGCACAGCCTAATGTCCTGCTCCAGCGGACGGCGTTAAAGGCTGCTCGTCCGAGAGGTTTGATTTTCCAAGAGTGGATTGGTACACGGTAAACGTAGCCAAAATCAGCACCGGTATGCCCAGCTCCAGCACTTCTTCAATGACGCCAATTTGAGTCCCTAAGGCCGGGTCAACGGCGAGGCCTATGCCGCTAAGTTTTCTGTCCAGGCCATCAATGGATTTGGCGAACACCAGCGCGGCGATAACGGACAAGGTACCCAGGGTCTGGGGCGCTGTCTTCTTGATCCCAGCGATGAAACTTGCGCTATGGTTTTTAACGATTCGCAAGACAACGTAGAGCAAAAGCGCAATGACGGCCAAGCCAATGAGCTTTTCGCCAAAGGGTACGGTGTCGCCGGTATAAAAACGGCTTTTCAAAATACCCATGGTGGTAAAGCGCTTATCAAAGTCGAGCTCTCTAAGCCCGAACAAGATCACCAGAATAACCAGGTAGTGATAGCGCTGGACGAACTCCAGCCCACCCCGATAAAGCATGACCAAGGCGCAAATAAAGTAGCCAAGCGCAGACAGGGATTCGATGATGCCGCCTTCCCTGACCAGCAGCGGATACCGATGGGCATCGAAGAGTAGCGCTAGGCCCAGGCTCAGGATGATGAAAACCCAGGCACTGGTGATGGGTTTGGTGCGGAGGCCGGATAACACGGTAATGGCAACTCTTTATTGTTGTTCTTGGTTGCTCGCGCCAGGTGACGGATAGAGCATTTGTCAGCCGCTGTAGCGGCAGACGTAAAAAGTATGAACCAAAAGTATACAAAATCACGTGTGTTTTCCCGAGAGACCGAAGATTCACGGCCTTGAGCTTGTGAGCCCTAAACGGCTTTGGACAGGCCTTCATCCATGTTGATAGCACAGCCGGTCAAATAAGATGCGCGATCCCTGGCGAGGAACAGAGCAAGATCCGCCGCCTCTTCAGCCTTGCCCATACGCTTCATGGGCAGGCGCTGCCTTGCTTTTGCAATGAACTCCTGCAGCGAAAGGGACGGGTCACTGGCGGTATGCTGCCGCCGTTTTTGGTCGCTTTCGATAAAATCAATGAGCATGGCGTTAACCGGAATGTTGTCCGCGGCCCCCTCAGCACTGAGCGCCTTAGTTAACGCCATCCCGGCAGCTCGAGAAATAGACATGGGCGCGGTACCCGCATCGGGCAGCTTGGCATAGACGTTGAGTAGATTGATGACGCGCCCCCACTGGCGATCAAACTTACGCCGTTACTCGTTTTACTGATGAGGTGAATCGATTTTACGGTGTGCTCGACAACCGCCTCTACGACCAGCGTCATCTCTGCGGTTACGAGTACACCATCGCCGACATGACCTGCTACCCCTGGACAGTCAATTGGGAAGGTCAGGGTCAAGACATCAACGAGTTCAAATACTTCAGGCGCTGGTTTGAAGAGCTTGAGCAAAGGCCGGCAGTGCAGCGCGGCATGGCCGCCGGGTTGGAGATGCAAAACGAATACTCAAAGCTCTCAAAGGACCAAGCCGCTGCGCTGCTGTACAACCAGCGGGCAAGACCTGCGCCGGAAACCGGCGGACTGGAGCACTGATTGCTCTAGTGCTGACAGCGAGCATTGAGGTTCACTTCAAAGCCCCTGGCTGCCAGCGTTACACCCAGCCCTAGTCCGGTTTTCTGGGCGGGCTGCCAAAGCTTGGATCGCTGCTGATGCGCGAGGCAAGGGTTCCATCAGGTGCTTGGTACCAACCCGGGTCTGAGTAATCGCCCGGGGCGATATCGTCGCGAACTTTCACCACGGTAAACATTCCACCCATGTCTAAGCTCCCATAGGGGCCGGTGCCGGTCATCATGGGCATGGTATTGGGTGGACCTTGGTGGTGTCCTGCGGCAACGTGGGCCTGATGCTCGGCCATGCAATGCTCGCCCATGGCAACAAAATCGGGAAGCATTTTGCGTATCTCCTGCGCCACACCGCGCTGATTGACGCCCAGTCCATTCGGTACCTCGTGGCCCATGGCGTTCATGGTGTGGTGAGACATGTGGCAGTGAAAGGCCCAATCCCCGGGCTCGGCAATAAACTCGCTCGCCAGTCCGGGCAACCAGGGGTTCGATGGCTGGAAAAACTTTTGAGTTAAAGGTCCATAAGTCGAACTCAACCATAACCGCCGGGTCTGGCCGGTAGGTACCTGGGTGCACTGCCCAATTGTGCAGCAAAAAGCAGTAGTCACGATCAACGGGTTTGGGCTCTTTTTTCGGGTGAATAATGCACATGCCCATCATCCCCACCGCCAGCTGAGTCATTTCGTCAGCATGGGGGTGGTACATGTGTGTGCCGTGCTGTTTTAGCGTGAACTCATAGGCGAAGGTTCCCCCGGGT
>CAZWQK010000232.1:0-3513 GCA_964635835.1 uncultured Pseudomonadales bacterium | reverse complement strand
CAGCATGTGGCCAGCCACGGGGTGTGGATGAACGGTGTCAGCCTGCCAGAAAACACCCCGACCATTGCCCACCACCTGCAGCAGCACAATTACCGCACCGCGATTCTTGGCAAGGCCCACTTTGAACCCTGGCTGGGTTCTGGCGAGGACTTCTACGAAAATCGCATGGCCGCTTTGGGTGAGCGCGGCCCGCACCGGGGCTTTGAGCATATGGAACTGGCCAACCACTTCGGCATGGGCCATTCCCACTACGATATTTGGCTGGCGGAAAACCACCCGGACATCAACGCCCGGCGCTACCAGGCCGTCACTGAAAAAGGACAGCAAAACATGGCCGCCAGCGGCGAAACCGGCGCGGTTCAGGTTTGGCCAACGGACATCCCCAAGGAGCTCTATCACACCGACTGGGTAGCCCAGCGCACCATGGCATGGCTGGACAGCCTGTCTGATGACGAGGACTGGTTTGTGTGGATGAGCTTCCCCGATCCCCACCATCCTTGGGATCCGCCAGCGTCGGAAAAACAGCGCCTGGACTGGCGGGATGTGCCCTTGCCCGAACTGTACCCGGGCAGCCCGGAGGCAGTAGTGGAGATGCTTAAGGACAAACCCAAACACTGGATGGGTTATTTCGACGGCAGCCTGTGGGCCAATCTCGAGTCGCCGAGGGGCTTCAAGCCCTGTGACATGACTGCGGATCAGATCCGCGAAATCAACGCCTATACCCACATCGAGAACGAGCTCATCGACGAGGCCTGCGCCAGCGTTTTTGCCTACCTGCAAAAGCGCGGCTGGGATGCAGATACGGACATTATTTTCACCACGGATCACGGTGAACTCCAGGGCGACTACGGCTTATTGTTTAAAGGTGCCTATCACGTCGATTCACTCATGCGCCTGCCGCTGATTTGGCGTCCTGCCCCAAGCGCCAACCTGCCGCCAGCCCGGGTCAGCGCGCCAGTGGGCCATTTGGATCTGGCCCAGACCTTTTGCCAAATCGCCGGCATTGAGGAGCCAAGCTGGGTTGAGGGTCAACCCCTCCCCACCAGCGAGGCCGAAGCCCAAAGCCAGCGCCGGGAGCGAGTGCTGACCGAGTGGGAAAGCGAGCACGGGCCGGTGAACCTAAATCTGCAGAGCATTTACCAAGACCAGTGGGTCTGTTCTCGATACGGCAAAAGTTCTTTGTACGAGGGCACCGAGGGCGAGCTGTACAACTTAGCCGAGGACCCGGGTTCCCTGATCAATCGCTGGGACGACCCAAGCTGCGCCGCGCTGAAAAGCGACCTAATCGCGGACTTGGACGACCACCTGCCGGCAGCCCGCGAGCCGAGGCTACCCCGTTTGGCACCGGTATAGGACCAGCACTTCGATGAATAACAGCCCCTTGGCCTACATGCAGCGCATGCGGGATTATTACCTGGCTTTGGGCTACAACAACCCTTATCAGTGGGCACACTTTACTGAGGTGCCGTTTCAGCCCCTGAGCCAAGGCGTAGCTGAAAGCACCGTAGGACTGGTGACCACGGCGGCGCCGTATAAACCGGAGGCCGGTGACCAAGGCCCCGGGGCCCCCTATAACGCCGCCGCCAAGTTCTATCGGGTCTACGCTGGTGATGCCAGCAAAGACGACTTCCTTGGAATCTCTCACGTCAGCTACGACCGGGAATATTCAAACGCAGAGGACATTAACAGCTATTTTCCGCTGCAAGCGCTGCGCCAGGCCCAGGCACAGGGTCGTGTGGGCCAGGTTGCCCCGCGCTACTACGGCCTGCCCACCAACCGCAGCCAGGCCACCACTAAGGAACAGGACTGCCCGGACTTGTTGGCCATGCTTCAGGACGATGAGGTCGATCTGGCGATCTTGGTGGCCAACTGACCCGTGTGCCACCAGTCGGTCAGTTTGGCCGCACGCCACCTTGAAGCCAACGGGATCCCCACCGTGGTGATGGGCTGTGCCAAAGACATTGTCGAACACTGCGGCGTGCCGCGCTTTGTCTTCAGTGACTTCCCTCTGGGTAGCTCCGCTGGCAAGCCCAATGACCGGGCATCCCAGCAGCACACTCTGGCCCAGGCACTGGAGCTGCTGGAAACCGCACAGGAACCCAGAACCACAATTCAGTCTCCTCAGCGCTGGTCCGATGACGAGCAGTGGAAGACGGACTTTTACAGTATCGCCAAACTGTCAGCAGAGGAGTTGGCGAAGCGGCGGGCGGAGTTTGATCAAATCAAAGCCATAGGCCAAGGTGTTCGCGACCAATCCCAGCGGACTTAAAACGCGAAAACTCGGTCTTGGTCTGTCCCCCTGGTGTCCAAAACACCAATGATGAAAACCCATCACCGACTTACGTTGCTCCCCCAATAGACCAAAAACTAACAATCCCTCCCCACCCCGCCGTGTTTCGAGTTAGGGTTAGCACCGGAGGAGAGATGCACTATGAGTTTAATGACCTGGTCCTGGATTTTTTTGTTTGGTTACATGGGTCTGATGGTGGGCATCGGTGTCTACGCCCAGCGCCAAATCAAACACGCTGACGATTTCGCCACCGCTCGCGGAGCCTACGGGCCGTTTTTCTTGGCCCTGGCCTTTGCCGCCTCTACCGCCAGCGGCGCAACATTTCTTGGCAGCCCGGCCATGTCCTACGAATGGGGCCTATCCACTCTGTGGATGCATTTTCTGTATCCCGTTGGGGTTTATGTAGGCATCCTCATTTCCATGCGCTTGGTGGCCACCTCGGGCAATCGCTTCGGCAACCGCTCTATTCCCGAGTATCTGGGTGACCGCTATCAGTCCGACACCATGCGGTTGATGGTGTCTCTGATTTCCCTGGTGCTGTTTTTTTACCTGGCAGGCCAGTTGGTGTCCGGCGTGGTGATGTTCGAGATTATGCTGGGACTGGATTCTGCGTGGGCCTTGGGCATCACCACCTTCATCCTGCTGATCTACGTGGTGCTGGGCGGGGCCCACGCCGACATTCTTACCGACGGTGTGCAAGGCTTTATGATGCTGCTGCTGGCGCTCCTGGTCATCATCCTGACTGCCATGGGCTGGGGTGTCGAAGGCGGCTTTTCCGGGTTAGTGGACAACCTGGCCGAACAAGACTCCGACCTGGTCTCATCAACCAATCCCAACACCCCGTTGTTTCATTCCTGGTGGTCAATTTTTGTCATCGCGTTTGCACACATGCCCTTGGGATTGCTGCCTCACCTTGGCAACAAGCTTTGGGCTCTCGACACCGGCAGCTCGCGTCTGCAGTTCGTTAAACTGGCCGCTCTTTTTGGTTTGACCTTGGGGCTATTGGGCGTTGGCGGTCTGCTGGCTCGGGTCTACTTTGGCGATGCGCTGTATGACGCCGGCGCCAACCCAAATCAAGCTCTGCCAATGCTGTTTATCGAACTGTTTCCAACATGGCTGGCCGCCCTGATCGGTGTTGGCGTGCTGTCTGCGGTCATGAGTACAGCCGACGGTTTGGTGGTGTCCTCATCACAAATCATTGCCAACGACGTTTACCGGCGCAC
>CAZWQK010000231.1:0-3561 GCA_964635835.1 uncultured Pseudomonadales bacterium | reverse complement strand
AGCAAAATGTACTTTGCGGTATGCAAGTCACGAGCGTAACAAACCGGCAAGTCAACGGCGGTTAACAAGGCGACAGATGGCTCATCACTCCCTCAGTCAGATAGCTTCTGACTTGGGTCAGCTACTTCAGCGGGGAAAAGAGTGAGTACGGCAGAAGATGATAAATGGATTGAGGAATCAACGGCACGGGATTGGTTCAGAAGGCATCGGTGGACGCGGTAACCAATGGTGTGCGCCAAGCTGAAGCTGATGGTTTCCAGCACTATTGGCTGGCAGAGCACCCAAGCGGCGGGATTGACGCAATAACCGTGCTGGCCCTAGCTGGGACCCAAGTGCCGGATATCGAATGGAGTACCGCCATTGCCGGTCTGCGTCACCAGTCAGCCCGAGGTTGTGCGTCAGTCTATCGGCCGGGGACTGTCTATACTGTCTATGGACGGCCAACTGCCGTCTTACCGAACCATGTTCGAGCGAGAGGGAGTAGATGGTCCTGCCGATTTGGCCATCGTCGGTACAGCGGAGCAGGTCCAAGAGGCGATTGTGGGTATACCCAAGGCGAATACGCCCTGGGTTATTTTTCAGATCCTTATGACCATTCAGGCACTCGGGAGGCCATTCCCCCGGAGCAAACCGTAGGTGCAGCGGTCAAGAGCATTTCCTTCGGGGACTTGCCTGACTAACTGGGGTCTTCTGCTGTCCGCTGAGCGTCTGCGATCAGCGCCCGCAGCATCGCCAGGGTCATCAACGCCATGACTACTGAAAAGGGGAGCGCGCCGACGATCATCGCCGAGCGCAGGGCCTCCATGCCGCCGGCGCTTAACAGCGCGCCAATCAGCACCGTGAAAATCAACCCCCAAACGATGATGTGATGGGTGCCTTTTTGACCCGTGCTGCCGCCAGAGGCCAGGGTGTTAATAATCAAAATGCCGGAGTCCGCAGAGGTCACCAGGAAGGTGAGCAGTAAAACTACTACGACCGCGGAAAGCGCGATGGCAAGAGCAGGTGACAACATGAGATTGATGGTGGCGAAAAGCTGGGCGGAGATGTCGGCGTTAACAATACTGCCCTGGGCCACGCCCTGAAGTTCCAGGTCAATAGCGGTGGCGCCAACAAAGGCCAGCCAAGTGAGGCAGATGAGGGCAGGCATGATAATGGCCCCAAGCACATATTCACGAATGGTGCGTCCTTTTGAGACCCTCGCAAGAAACATTCCGACAAAGGGCGCGAAAGCGATCCACCAGGCCCAGTAAAAAATATTCCATGCACCCTGCCATTGTTGCAGGGCGGCTCCCACGCCGGTACTGGTGTCGTTCCAGACGGTAAAGGACATAGCGGGCAGCGCCAGTACGTAATCCCAAATCGCCAAGCCAAAGGTCGTCACAGCAAATAGCGTTGCCCCGAACACGATGAAGAAAGCTACCAAAAAAATGGAAAGGCCCATGTTGATGTTGGATAACCACTTTATGCCGCGCTGAATACCCGACATGGCAGATAAACAGGATGCGCTGACGATCAGAACCAAGCCAAGGGTCTGGGCGGTAAGCGTGGGCTTGCCTGCGGCATCCACCAGGATGTCCAGGGCACTGATGTTATATAGACCGGCGGCAAACTGAGAAACGCCGTAACCGATGGTGACGCCCAATCCAATGAGCGTGGCTAAGATCGCCGCGATGTCCACAGCATGTCCCACCCAGCCAGACAGAGCGCCGCCAAAAAGCGGCTGTAGGCCTGAGCGAATGGTTAGGGGTAAGCCCTTGGCATAGCACAAATAACCCAGCGAAATGCCCACAACGCCGTAGCAGGCCCAAGGGGTTAACCCGTAGTGCAGCAGAGCCCATTTGTAAGCGTTGCGCACGTTGTCAGCGTCCAGCGGTGTGCTCAAGCCTTGAATCGTTTCCGGATTGTTAGCGAAGTGAAAGATAGGCTCAGCGGTGGAGTAGGTGAGCATGCCGATACCGATGCCGGCCCCAAACATCATAGACAGCCAGGTGAACATGGAAAATTCCGGCCGGTCGCCAGGCTGCCCGAGCACCAGTTTGCCGGTCTTTGGCCACAGGGCCAGGGCAAGACACGTTATTGCAAAAAACGCGGTCAGGTAGATATACCAAGGCCCGAAGGATGCCGTTGACCAGGTCTGCAAGGCCGCTAACTCATTGCCGGCTTGTTCCGGTGACATGGCAACCCACAAGATCAGTGTGAGGATGATGACCTTGGGTACCGCGGCGACCCAGACATTAAAGCCCTGGTAAAAGCCACCGGATTGGGTGGCAATTTGCACCTCTGCTTGAGAATGCTGATTCATGGTAAAAACCTTAGATCTATTCTGAGCTGCAAATTAGGACGCGTCTGCGATCTTCAGTGACCAGACCTGAGGGGCGTTTGGCGAGCAGCCATTGGCGATTGGCATTCATGAGAGGCTGTTCCTTGTTATTTTGCGAACCTGGTAGCGCCAGCAAATGGTGGCAGAACTGGGGTAAACGCTTATGTGCCTAACATTATAGCAATGGTGGGGAGCAAAGTCTGATGGTGTCCTGCCGGCGTGTTTGCGCGGGAGTTTTTGCTGCAGTGCTTGAGCAACAATTTTCGAGCACGGGTGTTTTAGGCGAACACGACGGTGCGCGGACCATTGGGCAGCACCCGATGACGTACGTGCAGCTTCACCGCTCGCGCAAGCACTGAGTTTTCCAGGTCTCGGCCTATTTCCACCAAATCTTGGGCGTCCATAGAATGGTTCACCCGGGCTACGTCCTGCTCAATGATCGGACCCTCGTCCAGGTCTGCGGTGACATAGTGGGCGGTTGCACCGACGATTTTGACACCGCGAGCAAAGGCTTGGTGATAAGGACGAGCGCCTTTAAAGCTTGGTAGAAACGAGTGATGAATGTTGATGATTGGACAGGGGGATTGTTCGCAAAAATTCTCAGAGAGTATTTGCATGTACCGGGCCAGAACCATCAGCTCCACTTGCCGGTCCTGCATGATCTCCATGAGCTTTTGCTCGATCACGGTTTTTTCGTAAGAGCCGGTATCCAAGTAGTCGAAGGGGATAGCGTATTTGCTGGCTAACTGAGCCGCCGCATCCGAATGATTGGATACCACTCCAACAATATCGACCTCCAGATCACCGCTACTGTGTCGATGCAGTAGATCTGCTAAACAGTGGGTCCATTGGGATGCCAGGATCAGCACCCGGGTTTTTTCTTTGTGGGGGTAAAAGCTTGCAGTCATCTGCAGATCCTGCGCAATTGGCTCGAAATCAGACGCCAGAGCGTCGCGGGTTTCCTCGGTGTTCTCCACGGCGAAGGCGACGCGCATGAAAAAACGGTCGGTTTCTTCGTCATCGTACTGGGCGCTCTCGGTAATGTTGGCGCCTCGCTGGAACAAAAATTTAGAAACCTGGTAAACAATGCCAAGCACATTGGGGCAGTGCAGAACTAGGGTGAATCGGTTCAACGGTCACTTCCTTGTAGCGTGTGGTAGCGAGAGATAAGTCGTGGGGCGGCAGCAAGGAGTCGAAGCCTTGCTCGCTCGGGATGCATCATAGAGCAACCTTCGTTAAGT
>CAZWQK010000230.1:0-3566 GCA_964635835.1 uncultured Pseudomonadales bacterium | reverse complement strand
CCGCCCAGGGTTTACCTCAGGCACCACCAAGGGAATGTCCTCGTCGTTACGAAAGTGAGAGGTGTTGTCCACAACGATGCAACCTTGCTCCGCTGCCTTCGGCGCATACTCCGCGGATATCGAGCCACCTGCAGAAAACAAACCGATTTGAGTGTTGCTAAAGTCAAATTCATCCAGACGCTGAATTTGCACGGACTTGCCGTGAAATTGAACGCGCTTGCCTTCGGAACGCGCCGACGCCAATAACGCGAGCTCGCCAACTGGGAATTGCCGCTCCTGCAGAATCTCAATTAACGCCTCGCCAACGGCTCCAGACGCGCCAGCAATAGCTACGTTTACAGTTTTTTCAGAACTCATCTCTTTTTCCACTGGGATCTGTATTAAAGATTCTCTATGACCAGCTCGCCCATGGTGCGGCAGCCGATCACGTCGCTTTGGTCTGCGCCAGCGATGTCTGCCGTGCGATGGCCGTCCGCCAATACTTTGGCAACCGCCTGATCAACATTGTCAGCAGCCTCAGGCATATCGAGGCTGTAGCGGAACAACATACCAACGGACAGGATGGTCGCTAACGGATTAGCTTTATCCTGACCTGCAATATCAGGTGCGGTGCCGTGAACGGGTTCATACATACCGGCCCCGCTGGCCGACAGCGAGGCCGAGGGCAACATGCCAAGGCTGCCGGTAAGCATGGCGGCCACATCAGACAAAATGTCGCCGAACATATTGCCAGTAACGATGACGTCAAACTGCTTCGGCTCGCGCACCAGCTGCATGGCTGCGTTATCCACATACATATGCGACAACTCGACGTCGGGGTAATCACCCGCAAGGCTGGTCACCACCTCACGCCAAAGTTGACTGACTTCAAGCACGTTAGCTTTATCAACACTGCACAGGCGACCGTTGCGCTTGCTTGCCAGATCAAAACCCACCCGAGCGATACGCTCGATTTCGTGCTCGGCATACACCAAGGTGTTGAAACCCACCCGTTCATTGTCACGATTTTCCACGCCACGCGGCTCGCCAAAGTAAATGCCGCCAGTCAGCTCCCGCAAGATGAGAATATCCAGTTCCGAGACCAGCTCAGGTTTCAGCGATGAGGCGCTGGCAAGGGAACTGGCCAATAGAGCTGGACGCAAATTGGCGAACAGACCCAGCTCCTGACGCAAGCCCAGAAGCCCTTTCTCTGGTCTCTGAGCCGTGGGCAACTCATCCCACTTCGGCCCGCCCACACCGCCAAGCAAAACCGCATTGGCTGCCTTGGCCTTCACCAGCGTCGCTTCAGGCAGAGGGGTGCCACTGTCATCTATTGCCGCACCACCAACCAGGGCCTCCTCCACATCAATGGTGACACCTTGCTGCTGTGCCGCCACCTGCATGACCGCTACCGCCGGGGCGACAACCTCCTGCCCAATACCGTCTCCGGGGAGTACCAATACCTTTTTCAAAACCTTTCCTCGTGTTGAGTGACTTTTTACCCTTGGCCTTATTGCGGCCTAGCTGCGGCCTAGCTGCGAAACAACCAGGGTTGCTGTTGCCGATGACTCGCCTCGAAATCGCGAATCAAGTCTGCTTCGGCCAGGGTCAAATCAATGTCGTCCATGCCCTGAAGCATTTTTTCCTTAAGTGCCGGATCAATATCAAAACCGAAGCTTTGGACGCCGTCGGAAACCGTTTGAGCCTGCAAATCGATGGACAGCGTAAGACCCTGCGCTACCCGGGCAAAAAGCCCTTCCACCACTTCCGCTGGCAGCGCAATAGGCAGCACACCGTTCTTGAAGCAGTTACCAAAGAAAATATCTGCAAAGCTCGGAGCAATGACTGCCCGAAAGCCAAACTCTTTTAGCGCCCACACTGCGTGCTCGCGAGAGGAGCCGCAGCCAAAGTTGTCTCGCGCGATTAAGATGGATGCACCTTGATACTCTGGCTGATTCAGCGCGAACTCATGATTAATCTGCCGCTCATTAGGCGTCATGCCCATGGATCCTTGATCGAGAAAGCGCCAGGCGTCGAAGAGATAATCGCCAAAGCCCGTGCGCTTAATGGATTTAAGATACTGCTTGGGAATGATTTGATCCGTATCCACATTGGCCCGATCCAAGGGCGCAACCAAGCCATCCAGCGTTACAAATGCGTCCATTAGCCATTCTCCCTGACATCAACAAATCGGCCGTTGATGGCCGCCGCCGCCGCCATGGCGGGGCTAACCAAGTGTGTTCGGCCCCCATATCCCTGACGACCCTCAAAATTTCGATTTGACGTTGAGGCACAATGTTCGCCCTCGCCCAGTTGGTCAGGGTTCATGCCCAAACACATAGAGCATCCCGCAGCTCGCCATTGAAAACCGGCAGCCACAAACTGGTCTGCTAAGCCCTCAGCTTCCGCCTGTGCCTTAACTAATCCAGATCCGGGCACTACCAACGCTTCGGTAACGGTGTCGGCAATTTTGCCGCCGCGGATCTGGGCCGCCGCAGCCCGAAGGTCTTCAATTCGAGCGTTGGTGCAGCTGCCAATAAACACGCGACTGACCGCGATATCCGTAATGTTTTGGCCTGGCTGCAAATCCATATACTTGAGCGCTAACGCTGTGGATTCTGCTTGCACCGGATCACTCATGTGCGCAGGATCCGGCACAGCCTGATCAATTCCCGCCACCATTTCTGGTGACGTTCCCCAGCTGACCTGAGGCGCGATGGCGCTGGCATCGATGGTGATCGAGGCATCAAACACAGCACCCTCATCGGATACCAGGGTACGCCAGTAATCTTCCGCCTGATTCCACAGCTCGCCCTTAGGCGCAAAGGGCCGACCATGAATGTAGTAAATGGTAGTGTCGTCGACGGCTACCAGTCCTGCCCGGGCCCCGGCTTCAATACTCATGTTGCACAGGGTCATACGGCCCTCCATCGAGAGCTGTCGAATGGCTTCGCCGCGATATTCGATGGTGTGTCCGGTAGCACCAGCAGTGCCCAAGCGCCCAATAATCGCCAGCACCAAGTCCTTGGCGGTAACCCCGTCGGCCAGCGCACCGGTGACGTTCACCGCAAAGTTCTTGGCCTTGTTTTGCACCAGGCATTGGGTGGCCATGACGTGCTCCACTTCAGATGTTCCAATACCCTGGGCTAAAGCAGCAAAAGCGCCGTGGGTGGAGGTGTGGGAATCGCCGCAAACCACCGTCATACCAGGCATCGTCGCGCCTTGTTCTGGGCCAACCACATGCACAATGCCTTGGCGGGGGTCGAGAATTTCAAACTGCTCTACCCCGAAGGCTTTGCAGTTTTTGTCCAGGGTCGTGACCTGCTCTAGGGCCACTTCATCGGTAATGCCGCCAAAACCCAGCTCCCGGTCCGTGGTGGGCACGTTATGGTCCGGCGTGGCCAAATTTGCATCCACTCGCCACAACGGCCGTCCGGCTAACTGCAGCCCCTCAAACGCTTGCGGAGAAGTCACTTCATGCAGCAGCTGTAGATCAATGTACAGCAGGGAATTCCCATCAGCCCGCCGACCAACGTCATGGGCTGCCCAGATTTTGTCGTACAGGGTTTGCGGACCTGCAGATGATT
>CAZWQK010000229.1:0-3574 GCA_964635835.1 uncultured Pseudomonadales bacterium | reverse complement strand
CTCGGTCCCGACCGGGTCGATCTTCGGGTCGTTCGATTTCACTGCGATCTTCGTTCGGGAGCCGGCCTCACGGGCGATGCCCATGATCTCGATGGCACCGCTCTCGATCTCCGGGACCTCAATGGTGAACAGATTGGCAGGTAACAATTCGTCTAAGGACTGGAGTCTGGCCAACTCGCTTGCGTCGTAGTTCGCCATGGTCGGCGCTACATCAGCTCCGGCTGCGGCCGCGCCTTCGGCTAGGGCTGTGATCGGGGCGATCGGCACAGCGCAGACCCAAGCCAGCCAAGCCAGTGACCTGAACCAGCGGGCCGAGGGGAGGATTGCTAATGCGTTATGTATCACGGCGTTGGGGTCTGCCTTGGTCCTATGTTGCGTTCGGCTCAAAAATTAAGCAGCCGGGGCGGACAATACCGTAAACAGTTCCTGCACGAAGGCCACTCGATCCGCAAATTCCGGTAGCTGTCGATCCACCCGTAGCGTTGAGGCACCGTCCAAACGGTAGGTGTTCGCCTGCTGCTGCACCAGGCGCACGATGGCGATGGGTTCTACCGCCGTGGTTTTACTGAACTCGAGTTTACCCTTTGTGTCACCAATATCGACTTTGATGATACCCAGCGTCTGGGCCTGAAGCTTGAGAGCCGTAATGGTTAACAGATTCTGCACGGATTGCGGCAGTAACCCGAAGCGATCAATGATCTCGCCCTTCAAATCGTCTAATTGGCCTTGCTCCGTTGCGCCGGCAATGCGTTTGTACAAAATCAACCGGCTCTGTACATCAGGCAGATAGTCCTCGGGAATCAGCGCTGCTACGTGGAGGTTCACCTCTTGACTCACGGGCTCCAAGGGCATGTCGCGATCCGGAATCTTGCCTGCGCGCAGGGCTTCCACCGCGCGGTTTAACATATCCATGTAAAGAGAGAAGCCAATGGACTCAATTTGCCCGGATTGGTCGTCCCCCAGCAGTTCACCGGTGCCGCGAATCTCCATGTCCTGGGTGGCCAAGGTAAAGCCTACGCCAAGCTCCCCGGCAGCCTCGATTGCCTCCAGGCGCTTAACAGCGTCCGCTGTCATGCTCTTGCGGTCCGGCGTAAGTAAGTAGGCGTAGGCTTGGCGATGACTGCGGCCCACCCGGCCCCTAAGTTGATGTAGTTGAGCCAGGCCAAATTTGTCCGCGCGCTCGATGATAATGGTGTTGGCGTTGGGGATATCGATCCCAGTCTCAATAATGGTGGTACAGATCAATACGTTTAGGCGTCGATGGTAAAACTCGGCCATCACCTGTTCCATATCGGCGCTGCGCATCTGGCCATGGGCGATGCCGATTCGTGCTTCGGGAACAAGCTCTTCCAGGCTGGCTGCCGCTTGCTCAATGGTGCGAACTTCATTGTGTAAATAGAAAACCTGGCCGCCGCGCATCAGCTCACGGCTGATGGCCTCTTTGATGCCTTGATCTCGTCGCGGCTGCACAAAGGTTTTAATGGACAACCGTTTAGCCGGTGGGGTGGCAATGATGGAGAGATCCCGAAGTCCGCTCAAAGACATGTTGAGGGTTCTGGGAATGGGTGTTGCCGTTAACGTGAGCACGTCGACCTCAGCACGCAGCGCCCGCAGTCGTTCTTTTTGCCGCACGCCGAAGCGGTGCTCTTCGTCGATAATGACAAGCCCTAAATCGTTGTACTGAAAATCCGGACTCAACAGCTTGTGGGTGCCTATGAGAATGTCGATGCTACCGGCGCGACAGCGATTGCCAATGGCATCAACGTCGGCTTGGGTGCGTTGACGGGAGACTACGTCGATGCTGACCGGCCAGTTTGCGAAACGATCCCGAAACGAATCGAAATGCTGCTGGGCCAGCAACGTCGTGGGCACCAGTAATATCACCTGCTTGCCGCTCTGCACGGCGGTAAATGCGGCACGCATAGCAACCTCGGTTTTACCGAAGCCGACGTCGCCGCAAACCAGCCGGTCCATCGCCTGCTCCTTGGCCAGGTCGTTCAAGGTTTCCTCGATGGCGATGCCTTGATCTGGGGTCACCTCAAAGCCGAATTCCGCGGCAAAGGCTTCGTAGTCCGTTGCGCTGGCGCTGAGCTGATGGGATTTTTTTGCCGCCCGGCGGGCATAGATATCCAGCAATTCGGCGGCCACATCGATCACTTTTTCGGCAGCTTTTTTCTTCGCGCGTTCCCATTGGTCTGAGCCCAGCCGATGCAAGGGCGCGTGTTCTTCATCGGCGCCTGCGTAGCGGCCAATCAGGTGCAAGGATGTGACTGGTACGTAAAGTTTGGCGTCACCGGCATACCCCAGGGTCAAAAACTCCTCGCTGGCATTGTCGATGGTCAGAGTTTGCAGGCCCAGGTAGCGGCCCACGCCATGCTCAATGTGTACTACCGGAGCGCCTATGCTCAGCTCCGTGAGATTACGAACGATCTGGTCAGGGTCTATGACCCGTTTGCCGTTCTCCCGGCGCTTTGCCGTGGGCTTAGTGCCTAGAACCTGGCTTTCGCATACCACGATGGTGTTTTCGAGCACCAAGCTTTCTTGAATTGGCCCCACGCAAATACTGGTTTGCCGGGTCTTTGAGTACTCTGCAAAACCGTCAACGTGCTTGGCCTGGATTTGGTTTTTGCGCAGCAATTCGTCAAAAACCTCGCGCCGCCCCGCGGATTCCGCCACGAATAAGACCGGGCAAGTTTGGGCGGCTAGAAATCCATTTAGCTTGGCCCCAGGCTGCGCTGCCTTAGCGTCAACGCGTAAGTCAGGAAGCTCCCTGGCGCTGAAAGTCAACTGATGTTTTGCGTAATCACCGCCTAAGACTACCCGGCGCTTTTGCTGCAGCTGATGATTGAGTTCGTCACAGCCAAGGTAGAGGAGGGAAGGCGGCAAGATCGGGCGTTCTACATTGTGACGTAAGGATTCGTATCGAGCGGCAATGTCCTCTTCGAAGCTGCGCGCGGCGTCAGCGATACCGTCCTCGGTGATGAAAATGGCTTGCTCTGGCAGGTAGTCGAATAAGCTGGTGAGTTCCCCGAAGAACAGCGGCATGTAGTACTCAACTCCATTGGGCACGATGTAGCTGCTCACGTCCTGATAAACGCTGCATTGGCGCACATCTACCTGGAATGCATCGTGCCACCGGTCTCTAAACGCTGATATGGCGTCTTCATCGAAGGGAAATTCCTTGGCGGGTAAAAGGCGCAAACCATTGATGCGGTCGACGGTACGCTGAGAGTCTGGGTCGAAGGTTCGGAGCGTATCGATTTCATCATCCAGCAGGTCGATACGTACCGGCAAGCTTGCGCCCATGGGGAAAATGTCCATAAGCGAACCCCGCACCGCGTATTGGCCGCGCTCGGTTACCGTTTCCACACTCTGATAACCTGCCGCCTCCAGTCGCAATCGCTGATCGGCCACGTCGAAGGTCTGACCGCAGGCGAACTCAAAACAAGCGCCATCCAGGTAGCTGACTGGGGGCACTTTTTGCATCAACGTGGACACCGGCACCGTTAACACGCCATGGATTGCCTGACGCAGGTTTTGCAGGGTGCTCAGGCGCTCGGAAATAATGTCCTGA
>CAZWQK010000228.1:1280-3602 GCA_964635835.1 uncultured Pseudomonadales bacterium | reverse complement strand
AGTCATTGCCGCCGTCGTCATAGTAGTCGTCCAGGCTGATGGTCTGGCCATTCGAGCGAACAGCCAACCGTACTTCGAAGTCCTCGCTGAAAAGCTCCAGGTTGTCCACCAGGTTTTTACCCACGACCACCAGAGCAACGGGCTCTTCGTCCGCATTCATTACGCCAAACGAGAGCGAGTCGTTGATAGACAGGGGCTTTTCGCCAGTGGTGTCGGTGATACGCACAACGTTGCGCGTCGGGCTTTGCAGCGCATCACGCAAAAAGCTGTCGAAGTTCAGAAAAAAATCTGGGCGCGCGCTCTTCCCACACGGATCGACACCATGCAGGAACAAGCCAGACAAACAGTACACCTGCCGGCCGGTGGTCGTGTAGGCCATGACGAAGCTAATTTGCTCCAAATCTACGGCTTCGGCGAACAACGTATCAAAATAATCGACGGCAAGATCAGGACGATCTGACTCTAGCGCTGCAACAAGGGGGTTTGCCTTGCCGCTTTGATCAAAAGCATTTTCGAATGGATCCCAGTAACGAACGATTTCTGGGGCTCCAAGCTCGGGGTCGAATTGCTCCACAGAGCGCTCAAATTGAGCGTCCGATGCAGACAGCCAAGCCGCACTGTAGGTCTGTGCCAGCGAATCTGAGGTGAAGTTTTTGGCTGCGGTATTTAATGTCTGGGTGGACGCAAAGAAAATGGCGAGAAGAACGGCGAATCCGGCAATTAGCAGGGTGAGGAGTTTGTTGCGTATGGACATTTTATTATTTTTCTTCTGTCGTTTACGTGGATTTGGATTTCTTGCTTCGGATTAGCCCTCTAGAACGTAGGATACGGTCATGAGCACGTCTTTGACCTCAGTAGCTTCTCCATCTACCTCAAAGGGCTTGAATTTCAGGGTCTCCATATACCGCATAGCGGACCGATCAAACATACGCCGAGGCTTGGATTCTATAATTACCGGACTGATCGCATTGCCCTCCACATCCACTGAAAAGCGCACCACTACCGAGCCACTGACACCGTAGGATTTTGCACGGCGCGGGAACTTTGGCGTGCCGCGGGCAATGAGCTCAACGTCGACATCACCAACACCGGCCACTTGTCCTGTATAGGTATCGGCCCATCCTGCGCTGGCCACACTCATAAGCGAAGCGAAAACACCGGCGATGAAGATTCTAAACATCATGTTTTTCTCTCTCTGTCAGGTAAAAAGCTGTTCATGGCGAAAGGCTTGAGTCTTATTCTTATTCTCGCCTTCCTCACAATGTTAACCATTAGTTAATATACTCGTAAACAAATATAGGAGTCTGTCACGGATGCGGAATGGGCGCATTTTGCCACTGGCTTCGCTGTATTCGCAGCGGCAGTGCAGCAGCCAGAAAGTGCTCAAAGCCTCAGTACAATTTAAGGCGTTGTATGCTCCATTTGCTGGAGCGAGCAGACAAAGAGCGCGCCAAACAACAAAATGACCCAAACCAAGAACAACCACAGCAGAAAAGCGGGCAAAGCCGCCAAGGCGCCATAAATCGCGTTATAAACGAAATAGCTCGACACCCAGATAAAGACAGCAAACGCGGCCTTAAAGATAGCCGCCGTTAACAGCCCGCCTAGAGCCGCCTCTGACCAGCGCACCGACGCATTCGGCACGGTTTTGAATAGCAACCCGAACGCCAAAAACAAACATACTAGGGGCATATGCCGAAAGATATTGGCCCGCTCCACTAGGTGTTCCATATCGCTGATCAGGGGCAGCGATAGAATCACAGTAGAAATCCAAATCCCCGCCAGCACCAAGGACGGCCCCACCGTCAGTGCGCCAACAAGCAAAGCCACGCGCCGGAGGCCCCATTTAGGCATTGCCACACGCCAGATGGCGTTGAAATGCCGCTCAATGCTAAGAAGGAGCATCAGAGCCGTTACCCCAAGACTGATTACACCCAACGAAGTCAGGTTTTCTGCTCTGCTAGCGAACTCTTGGAGTTTGTTCTGTATTTGCGCGGAGCTGTTAGGTACAAAGTTCTGGAAGATGAAATTTTCGACATCCGCCGCAAGCACCGCGAACTGGGGCAAGTATGACAACCCCAAATAGACCACGGTCATCACCGGTACCAAGGCCAGCATGGAGGTAAAAGTCAGGGAGCCGGCAATGGTGAGGCAATCCTGAGCGGCAAAGCGCCCCAAGATCCACTGCAGTCGCCGCACACCATTTGTCATCACTTCATTCCAAACCACCACACTTCCTCACCTGGTGCTCAGGCAACCTCTAAGTTGTCCTGCGTCCGTAATGACTTGTCCGCCGCCGGATTTGAATGGTACTACTGTCCG
>CAZWQK010000228.1:0-1270 GCA_964635835.1 uncultured Pseudomonadales bacterium | reverse complement strand
TTTAACGATCACGATATTTGCCGTGGTCAGGCTAAGGCTCCATTCCCACTGTCAGCGGCAGCGATGGATCCGTTGCCCACTGTGACATGGACCCGTCGTAGACGCCGACATTCATCTGCCCCAGGAGCATACAGGCGAACCCATCCAAAGTTGCCGCGATACCCCCGCCACAGTAGATCAGGGTTCTTGGAGCGCTGAGCATCTGTTGCGCCTCCAAAACTTCTCGAAGTTCATCGGCTGGGAGAAAAAACTCATCCTGCAGAATGTTGGCGAAATAAACCGACCGACTACCCGGAATATGCCCTCGACGACCGTAATAAAAGTCCCCTGTGCCTGCGTAAAGGGCCGGTGACAGCGCATTGATGGTACATACCGAGTCCGCAATACCAGCCGCAACCGTTGCCGTATCCACGAACAAATCTGGCACTGGGTTTGGCTGGAATTGGACGGCAGGATATCGCTCCTCACCTTGTTGGGTAGGCCGACCGGATGCTATCCAGGCCGTCAAGTTACCGTTCAGCACCTTGATGTTGGTGTGTCCTGCATAGCGCAAAAGCCACCAAGCACGTGTCGCCCACATTAAATGACTGGATGAGTAAAGCACCACCAGATCATCGTTACCGATCCCGTCAGCGCCAATAGCCTGGGCCAGTGCGTCAACCGCTGGCAGAGTATTGTTATAGCCGGACTCTGTGTTCGACCAATCCTCGCTCAAATTGATGAAGCCTGCGCCGGGAATATGCTCCTTAAGGTAACGCTCTCGCCCAGGCTCTGCGCAGTAGCCGGTATCTGTTGGGTGCAACAGGACCGATGTATCGAACACTCGGACATGTGACTCGGATAGTTTGGCGTCGAGTTCGTCGACGCTAATCAAAAACTCTGGGTGGGCATAAGACACGGGGTTTCTTCCTTTGCAACGGTCACAAATTTCCATGATGCCCCACCGCCTGAGGCAACCTTATTCGGCATCGAATCCTGCTCGTTCCTAATCAACGAGCAGCATAATGCACAGCGAAGCAGCGGGTTAATGTTGCCACGCTCTCGCAGGGCTCATACCTTAAGCTTTTTCTTTTGCCATGGAAAAGCGCTTCTTCCCAAGGGACGCTTGATCTACTCTTGAAGGCTGTTGTTTTACCCGAAAGGTCTGGGAGGAGCCCTGTGGATACACATATTAAACTGGATGGAGTGCGTACCGGACCGCTGAACGGCATCCGCGTTGCGGATTTTTCAGCCATTTTCTCTGGCCCTATCGCCGGGGCAATGTTGGCGG
>CAZWQK010000227.1:0-3607 GCA_964635835.1 uncultured Pseudomonadales bacterium | reverse complement strand
TGGAACTTCATTGGTCACACAAACCTGGTTCGTGATACGAACACGGTCATCATCCTCGCTAAATTTATTGTACTGAATCCATGCTTCTCCATTATCAGAGAAAGCCCATGATGCGGTGATGCGACCAGTCCACAGGTCACGGCCGTCTACGTCGTCGTCGATCCCAGCTAGAGTCTCACCTGCTGCATTTTCCTGACCGTATGCCAAGTTGGTGATGTAACCATCACGATCCAACATCATGCCCGCAGCTCGGACTGCAATGGTATCCGTTACCGGAATGTTCAACATTCCCTTGTAACGGCGGTGTTGGTAGTCCCCAACCTCAACGTCGACAAAGCCTTTGACTCCATCCACTTCAGGCATGTTGGTTACCACGTTGATGGCACCACCGGTGGCGTTCCGACCGTACAGAGTCCCTTGTGGTCCACGCAGTATCTCCACGCGCGATACGTCGAAGAATTCTACCGCCGTTAGGTTGGTACTCAGCGGAATATCGTTGACGTGGGTTGAAACGCCGGCTTCGCCGGAAGATGCAATTACTAGGCGACCGATGCCGCGAATGCTAAAGCTGCTGCCGCCAAAGTTGGTCGCGGTAAACGAAACGTTCGGCGCGTTCATTTGTAGATCCGTTGCGCCCAAGATCTGACGATCGTCTAGCATGTCACCGCTAAGCGCAGTTACAGCGATTGGCACGTCTTGGATACTTTCACTCGCACGCTGAGCGGTCACGATGACCTCTTCAATCTGGCGAACGCTGTCGTTAGCTGCGGCTTGAGTGGTGAAAGCGGCGCAAAACAATACCGTTAACGTTTTGAGCGGGCTCAAAACACGATTGAGATGCAAACTATGCATAGAAATCCCCTCACAAAGTTGTGGTTTTCGCTTTTTCCATCCGACAACTGGAGAACCAGCAGAAAAGCTCCCTCTCCCAGAAACTTTTCGCGGACTTGTCATGGAGCATGGCACTCGGCCGCAATATCGTCAACCAAAAGTAACCGTTTGTTAACAATTGTTTCGCGGGCAAAAAGTGCTCGGAAATACGGCAAAACACCGTCGTCGACAAGCAAACTGGACAGGCTGGAGACTTCGAACTTTGCTGCAGCCTGAAACCCATAATTTTCTATGGTTTGAAGCCAGAGATGCTGACCTTACTAGCTAGCAGTCTTGCGCCAGCGGATGCATTAGCGAACAACCGGCGGGAAGTCGAAGTTAGTAAACCGCCCGGCCATTGCGTTATCAGCTCAATATATCAACCGTAAGATTACATCCTGCTCCACCTGTCTTCAGGATGAACAAGGGCTTCAGCGCAAACGGAATGGGGAATCGAGCGACTTTGTAGCAATGGGGCAGTCCCTTGGACAGAGGTTTTGGGACCTGCCGATGATGTCAATCATGCTCCAAGCCATTAACCAAGCCGATAATTTTCGAATCTGGCATTTCGAGGCCCTGGACACACTCGATATTGACGGAAATCTGGGTTGGATCCCGGCGACGGCGATGATGGGTATACACGCCACAGATTGAGCAAAAATAATGCTCGGCAATATTTTTGTTCCACTGATAAAGGCTCAGCGCCCCTTGTCCATCGGTTACCCTAAAAGCGCTGTCGGCAACCGCCTTCATGACTATGCCTTTCTTGCGACACAGAGAACAATTGCAGCGGTAGAGCCCCGCCTTGGGGTCGTCCATGTCCGCCGTAAAGCGCACCTTCCCGCAGTGACAGGATCCAGAATGGCTAAACTCGGGCATCTGACTGCTTCATTGATCTCATTGGTTTTGCCTACTCCAAAGGGCTCGCCATTGGCGCACGGAACCTTAACAGCGATTGTGTAAGGCGTGGAGACCCGGAAAACAACAGTCCGAAAATTAAAGAGCTGCCCTCACAGGCAATCTAGCTGCGAAAGCCTGGCCCCAAAGCTATTGGCAGGAATCTCTTCTTTGGTGGACACGTTGACTACTGTGATCACGCCTGTTTTTGCAAGACCCAACGTATATAGCACGGCTTCTGATGCCGGGTTGTTGAGGTAAATATTGGCAAACACCTGTGCGTCTCCCAGTTCCTTTTTTGACATGACCCAGCAGCCCCACACAAGCCGCGGTATAAGGGTGCGGCAGGTTGCTGAGAAATCTCGACACTTCAAAATCGCCAATCAGTGCGACAAGGCTGTGCTTATCTTTTTTAGCTTCTCTTCTTTATCTTCTGCGCGCGTTAATGAAAGGCGTATGGTTTGAATCGTTGTCATTGCCTCTCCACAGCTCCCGGTATCATTCAACGCAGCTCAGTTGCCGTCCTTAAGTTTGTTCCTGCCAGACAATGCCTTCAGCAAGGAGCTTGGCCGTCGCTGCTGCGTCATAGCCTACCTCAGCCAACAGTTCCTCTGCGTGTTGTCCCGCGGTGGGAGGAGGCTTTAGCTGGGGTTGACCGCGCCCAAACGTGACATTTGCGCCATGGCGGTTATAGGCACCCCAAATCGGGTGCTCGGTTGGCTGGGTTAATCCCAGCGCTTTGACTTGAGGATCGTGCCACCAAAACTCGACTGGGCTATAGCGATCTGCGCGCACACAGCCGATCCCTTGGGGAGCGAGCTGAGCCTCCCAAAACTCTGCGCTATTGCCTTTAAAGATTTCACTCAGATGACTGACGGCGGCCTCATCGTTACCGTTTAGGATTGCCATATCGACCTGAATTCCCAGTGCCCTTAAGCGTTCAGCAAAACGCCTTTTTTCTTTGGCTTCGGGAATCGCCAGAAACACCCACTGCTCCTCGGCAGTAGCGTACAGGCGATAGCTCGGATGCAGACCGTGCAGTCCTTCATCAGGCATGGCTCGCGGCGGTTTACCAGGATAGGCAAGAAAATCATCGTGATTTGCGTATGCGTTTGCACCGAACATATCAATTAAGATGCGCTGCCCCTTACCCGTGCGCTCAAGCGCATGCAAACCCAGTAGCGCTGAGGAACAAACCACCATGGCTGTGTTTGGATCGGGGTTCAGTTCATTGGCCCGCATCAAACGTCTGGTCCACGTCCTTAGCTCGGGAATACCTTGTAGCTCAGCGGGAATGCGCTCGCCCATTTGATAAAGCACACCACCCATCGCCGCCCCTGGGATCGGATGGGTTGACGGTCGCAGTGCACCGGGACCGTCCGGACCGTAGCCATTTACTTGCAGGTACACGATTTTCGGATTTACCTGGGAGATTTGGTCGTAGCCGATACCAAGCTTTTCAGGAACGCCGGGCCGATAGTTATGAATCAACACATCTGCTTGGGCCGCGAGTTTGGCCGCAATCGCCTGTCCTTCAGCGGACTTCAAATTCAGGCTGATGCTCCGTTTGCCGGCGTTGACGCGAGCGGAGCCAACCCCCTTGGCCAGGCCCCTGTATGGGTCTCCGTTGAGCTGTTCAATTTTTGTGACTTCCGCTCCCATATCCGCCAGAAAGGATGCCCCCTGAGGCGCCGCGATAATCGTCGCGATTTCTAAAACACGAAGGCCAGCGAGCGGCAGTTCATCTGCATGTGTCACTTCAGGACCGGGCCGGGGGTCGTCTCGCCACCGGTCAGACCAACCACTATCAGGCAGACAAGGTGGCCCCGGTTGCGCCGGC
>CAZWQK010000226.1:0-3631 GCA_964635835.1 uncultured Pseudomonadales bacterium | reverse complement strand
GGACTCCGGGTTTTCATCCCGGCAACAGGGGTTCGACTCCCCTTGGGGACGCCATATGTAAACCGCCCGAGGCAACGCTCTCGGGCGGTTTTTTTTTGCCTGCTCAGGCGGGTTCTGATGCGGTTCCTCGACAACACTTCTTCTGTGAGCCGCACTCATATGAGCCGCACTTAGGGTCGGGGCAAATATGCATCTGGGCAGGTTTTGTGCTGCAATGATCCGCGGTAAGAGACAGGGAGAGATCGCATGACCGGGGAGGCATCCGAAAACATTTGTGATGTGGTTGTGGTAGGCGCGGGTTTTGCGGGCATGTATGCCCTGCACAGGTTTCGCGAGCTGGGACTGAACGCCATCGTACTGGAAGCGGGCAATGATGTGGGCGGCACCTGGTATTGGAATCGTTATCCTGGTGCTCGCTGTGATGTACCCAGCGTCGAGTATTCCTACAGTTTTTCCAAGGAACTGGAACAAGAGTGGAACTGGACCGAGATCATGGCTGCCCAGCCGGAAATCCTGGAGTACGCCAATCACGTTGCAGATCGCTTTGATCTGCGTAAAGACATCAAGTTTCAAACACGAGTGGCCAGCGCGACCTTTGATGAAACCACCAATGGTTGGAGCGTGGTCACAGAATCCGGTGATACCTACCAAGGGCGATTTTGCGTAATGGCGACAGGCTGCCTGTCTGTACCGAACACTCCGTCCATTGACGGCCACGATGATTTTGCTGGCGAGGTCTATCACACCGGCCATTGGCCCGAGCAGGGAGTCGACTTTACCGGCAAGCGCGTGGGCATCATTGGTACCGGTTCCTCCGGAATTCAATCTATTCCGGTGATTGCCGAGCAAGCTGCCCATTTGACGGTGTTTCAGCGTACCCCCAACTATACTATGCCGGCGGCCAACGCGCCGCTGAAAGAAGAGTTTCTGGCCGAAGCTAAGCGCAATTACGACAACATTCGAGCCGAACAGCGGGCTTCTCAAGTTGGCATCGTGGGATATGGATTTGGCTTTGGCGGCGCGGAAAACGTCGAACCCACAGAAGAGATTTTGAAAACCAGCGAGGCCCAACGACAGCTCTTAGTGGAAGAGGAGGGCTTCCTGGCAATTCGTCGCTACGCTGATGTGGCCATGGATGAAAACGCCAATGAACTGGCCTGCGATATGTATCGGGCCCAGGTGAGCCGGATGATTGACGATCCGGAAACAGCAGAAGCCCTGATGCCTCGTGGCTATCCTATGGGCTGTAAGCGCCCGGTAATCGATACCAACTATTACGAAACCTACAATCGCGACAACGTCACCCTGGTGGATCTACGTCGGGGGGGCATTGAGCGCATCACCGCTGCAGGGGTCAGTACGGGCCAGGGCGACTACGAGTTCGACGTATTGGTTTATGCCACTGGCTTTGATGCCATGACCGGTGCCCTGGGCAAAATCGACATTCGTGGCCGACAGGGCACCGCCCTAACCGAGTACTGGGAGGCCGGTCCTCGCAGCTACTTGGGTCTGCAGGTCGCTGGTTTCCCGAACCTCTTTACCGTGACGGGCCCCGGCTCACCCTCGGTGCTCAGCAACATGATTGTGTCCATTGAACAGCACATCGATTGGATCAGCCGCTGCATTGCAGACTTGGATAAACAGGGTGTGCAAACCATCGAGGCTACCGTTGACGCCGAAGATGAGTGGATCGCCCATGTGAACGACGTGGCGAAAGACACCATGTTTACCGCCCAGTCCTGCAACTCCTGGTATCTTGGTGCCAACATCCCGGGCAAACCCAGAATCTTTATGCCCTATGTTGGTGGCGTCGGGGTTTACCGCGAAAAATGCGATGAGGTTGCCGCCAAGAACTATGAGGGTTTCTTGCTGCAGGCCTAGGTATCAAGTCGCTGGCAGTAACGAAAATTGGTCAGCTCAAGCTGGCCCCAATGCAGAGCAGCTTGGGTTTCATAATGACGCGCCCTGAGACCAGCAGTCCTCATGGACGTGCCACGAAGCGAGTAATGTCCTGAACGCAAAACGAGCCTACTTGGTCGCTATCTCAACCTGGTTTGCAGCCTACGGTATGCAATCCGTGGTATTTGCCTGGCTGGTCACCATGCTGCTTCGGGAGCCAGCTGAACGGGTTGGCTTGGCGCAAATGAGCATTTTGCTCCCGGGCATGCTGTTCATTTTACTGGCCGGTGCCCTGGCGGATCGGGTCGGACTGCGACGCCAGGCTCTCTGGAGTCAACTGTTTGCGGCCCTCACGCCATTTTTGCTGATCTATTTTTTGTCTCAAGGGGCACTGACTTACCCAGTCCTTATTGTTTACGCCTTGCTGATGGGGCTTGCCCAGGCATTTGTGACGCCGGCCAGAGATGGCTTGTTGAACTTGGTTGCCGGCCATGACGTTCAGCACATGGTGATGCTCACCAGTCTTTGCCAGTTCGGTTTTCAGATAATCGGTTATAGCCTGGCGGGGTATGCCGACAGCATCGGGCCGGGCTACATCTTAGGTCTGCAAAGCCTGATCTTGTTGGCTGGTTGTATTGCTCTGATGGCGATGGGGGATGTCGGCAAGCCCCTGGCGAACGCGGATAAACAAAGTAGCGTGCTCAAGGACTTTTGGGAGGGCGCAACGGCCGTGGCCGGTAACCCACTGCTGCGCGCGGTGATTATTCAAAATGTGGCCATGGGCGTGTTTTTCATGGGTACTTTTATTGTCGCGTTCCCGATTGTGCTGCGCGAGGTCTATGACGGTAGCTCGGCAGACCTGGCATCATTAAACGCGGTAAATTCCGTTGGTTTGGTGCTAACCATTTTAGTGTTGCTACGACTCGGGCAGATTCAGCGGGCGGGCCGGGCATTACTGCTGGCTCAGTTCATCGGTTCAATCGTGCTGCTGTGCTCTGGCCTGGTGGTGCAAAAGAGCTTGTTCATTTTCTTCGTATTTTTGTGGGGTGTCTGCGGCGGCGTTGCTATGCCCATGTCGCGCACCATCATGCAGCAAACGGCGCCTCCCGCGCTCAGGGCGCGAGTCATGAGCTTCTACGCGTTCTCTTTCATGGGGGCTGGGCCACTGGGTGCGTTGTGGGCGGGTTATATGGCCGACGCCTACGGACCTCAATTGGCCATCGCAATTTCCGCTGGGGGCATGGCGTTGCTGGTAGTGGTTATGGCCGTGATAAGCCCTCTGTGGCGCAGCGTGATGAATCAAGAAGAAGCGGGATGATTCGAGAGAAGTAGATCGCGCTTTGCTTGAGAGGTAAAACCCAGGCATAAAAAAGGCCAGCGCTAGGCTGGCCTTTCTGCTCGTATTAGAGGAGCAACTCTTAAGAAGGCTGTCCCTCAAAACTTGCAATAGATAACACTGATCACCTCCTTATAAGTTGTTTAGGGACGTTGATTATGTCCCAGCATGTGACGATTGCAAGCCCGGCTCCGCAGTTTTTCGTTGCCTGGATTAGACATAAAGTCGAACTCGCGGAGGCTTGTGCGAGTTGGGTCACAGGTGCGACGCGAGCTTGTAGCCGATAACAATTGACACCTCAGTAGCGTGAGCTAAAATGCCGCGCTCGGTAAGAAACCGTCAAAGCGGGAATAGCTCAGTTGGTAGAGCACCACCTTGCCAAGGTGGAAGTCGCGA
>CAZWQK010000225.1:0-3646 GCA_964635835.1 uncultured Pseudomonadales bacterium | reverse complement strand
CCCAGCCGCCCAAATAGTCTCTACACTGCTGCTCTGAAAAGTCCTGACGTAGCTCTGACATGGCGGCAAACGCCGTATTGCTGGAATCCAGCGCCTCTAGCTGGTGCTGGGCAAAGTAGCCGATGGGCGCGTGGGCGCCGCGCTGCAACTCGCCTCGCTGGGGCTTTAAATCTCCCACAATGGCTTTAAGTAACGTCGACTTGCCTGCGCCGTTGGCTCCCAGTACGCCAATGCGTGCTCCGGGCAGAATGGTTTGGCCAATGTCGTGGAGGACAGTTGTGTCTGCGTAACCCAAATCCAGGTGACGAAAGCTGAACAGCGGATTGGACACTTTTTCTGGATCGGAAAAACCCACCCGATAGTCAGAATCGACGTGGAGCATGGCATGCTCGCTCATTTTCTCTAATGCTTTGATGCGGCTTTGCACTTGCTTCGCCTTGCTCGCTTTAGCGCGGAAACGGTCCACGAATTGCTGAATGTGTGCCACTTGGGCTCGTTGCTTGGCCGCCAAAGCCTGCTGACGCTCTAACTGCTCGCTGCGCAGGCGCTCGAATGCCGAGTAGTTGCCTCGATAAAACTGCGCTTGCTCACCGGAAAGGTGTAGTACGTGATCTACGGTGTTATCGAGAAAAGCACGATCGTGAGCAATGATTAACAGTGCACCCTGAAATTGGCGCAGCCAGTTTTCCAGCCAAAGGATCGCCTCCAAATCCAGGTGGTTAGTTGGCTCGTCCAGCAGCAGCAGATCGGCGGGTGACATTAAGGCTTGGGCCAAATTCAAGCGTATGCGCCAGCCGCCAGAAAAGCTGCGGTAGGGCTGCTCGACTTGCTCCGGGGCGAAGCCTAAACCATAGAGTATTTCGCCAGCCCTTGACCGTGCTTGGTAACCGCCTAAATCTTGCAAATCCGAGTAAAGCCTCGCCAGCGCCTCAGACTCTTCGGAAGCTGCGATTCGCGCCTCCACTTCTCGCAGCGCGCGATGACCATCAATCACAAATTCAATGGCTGGTCGGTCGGTTGCTTCAACCTCCTGAGCCATGTATCCAAGCTGCCAGTCCGCTGGGAAGTCAATGCTTCCTTGGCTGGCATCCAGTTCGCCCAGCAGCAAGTTGAAAAGGGTGGATTTGCCGACCCCGTTGCGCCCCACAATGGCGACTTTTTGGCCGGGATAAACCACCAGGTTAAGGTCAGCGAAGAGCAGGTCTTCGCCGCGTTCAAACGTTAGGTTTTGAACTTGCAACATAGAATATTATCGAGGATGAGATCCGCGCGATGAAGGACACGCCAACTGCGCTCAGCGGTTGTCGCGGGCCTGAGTCCTGGCGGCAGCGCCACCTTGTCGGCCGGCGGCCAATGGGCGCCCGGGCTGACGGTCGGGCAGTGGCGTGGCAGTTTTCTCACTGATCCAATCCGTTAGGGTATGCCAGGCGCTGAGCTCCCTGCGCGCTGCACGATTGCGTCTCATGTCGACAACACCCTGGCCGCTATCTCCGGCTTCAGGGTACACGGGTGACTCTCGCAAGGCGGTGACGACAGGTACGTTCAGGCAGCTTAAAAAATGCTGCAGGCGTTGATGGTTGGTTAAGGCTCCGCCGGCTCGGTTGCTGATTACCGCGATGGGCCGTGGCTTTGCGCGCCAAACCCGCTGGGTCATCAGCTGAGTGATAAAGTGCTCTCCCGAATGCATGTCCCAGGACGAGCCGAGCATCGGCACCAAGATAATGTCACTGAGCTTTAGCAGGGTCTCAAAATCTGATTGCAGTGAGGGGCCGTGGGTAATAGCCGGCGCAGAATCGTAAACGCCTATGTCGTAGGGCATTCTGGCAGGACCATCAATATCTTTGGGGTCTGGATAAAACAGCACGTCAAGGTTGGGGTGCTCGTCACTACGGTTCTGGCCCCACAGCCGGGCGTTGGCCTGAGCATCGCAGTCAAAAAGAGCAACGCGCAGGTTTTGCTTGGCGTACGCCGCCGCAAGGTTTGTTGCAACAGTAGTCTTACCGCTGCCGCCCTTGTTGTTCATGACCAAAATATTGAGAGCTGTCATATGAATGCGCTTAAAGTTGTTGCGGGCTAATTCGCCCCGCGATTATCAGACATCGCGAAAAATAAGGGCGAGGAATATAGCAGTGACGTTGGGCAAAGCACCAGTACCGCGCAAAGACAGAAATGTGTGCCGCGAGCAACGTCCCCCACTCAGCCTCTGTGCCTGCACGGCGGACGCGCCTGTCACCCGGGGACTACCGCATGCTGTAACGCAGCTGCATAACGCTGGCCAGCAACAGCAGTGTGAACCCGAGCAGTGCCCAGCCAGGGATGCTCATAATGGGAATGACATCGTGTACAAGGGCACAATCGCCAGTCCCAGAAGTCATAGCCATGAGCAGGTCAGCTAGGGGAAACGCGTCAATCATATAGGCCAAATCTGGCCCGCAACTGGGCACCTGATCCGCAGGCAAACTTTGTAGCCACAGTTGTCGCAGGGAAAAAGCGCCGCCAACGCAGGCGCAAATAGCGCTCAGGAGAGGGTAAATCCCCCATCTTGGGTTATGCGCCAGCCCAACAAGCGCCACGATACCGGTGAGGGCAAACCAGATGCGCTGCATCATGCATAGCGGGCAGGGAGCCAGGTTGAGGGCGAACTCCAGGACCAGTCCAACGCATAAGATGCCGCCGGCAGCGATACAGATCAGCGCGGCCCATCTTTCTGTGTTCAGTTGGTTAGTCATTGGATATTTACCACTACTTTGCCAACGGCTCGGCGTTGCGACAGACAGTTCAATGCTTCGACAAAGTCCGTCAGCTGGTACTCAGCGCCGACCAAGGCCTGCAGCTTGCCTGCTTCAAACATCTGCAGCAGCTCAGCAAAGTTCTGCTTGTTTTCGACCGGAAAGCGTCCGGAAAAGGCCCCATAAAAAACGCCCACTACCTGGCAGCTTTTGAGCAGAACGAGATTGGTGGGTACCCGGGGGATGTCACCGCCCACGAAGCCGACGACAAGAATGCGGCCTTCCCAGTTAATGCAGCGCATGCACTGATCAAATAGCGGCCCGCCAACGGGGTCGTAAATCACGTCTGCACCCTTGCCCCCAGTCAGCGCCTTGACCTTTTCTTTCAGTTCGCCATCACTGTAGTCAATGAGTTCATCTGCGCCGGCTTGTTGCGCTACGGCCAGCTTTTCAGCGCTGGAGGCCGCGGCGATGACCCGCGCTCCCATTGCTTTACCCAGCTCAACAGCGGCCAGGCCTACCCCTCCTGCTGCACCGAGCACTAACAAGGTTTCACCAGGTTGCAGTTTCGCACGCTGCTTCAAGGCATAGTAGGACGTACCATAGGTGGTGCTGATGCCTGACGCTGTGGCGAAGGACATATTCCCGGGCTTTGCACGCAGCGCCTTGGCACTGACGGCAATTTGTTCCGCCATGGCGCCGTGGCCGCAGGAGGCAAAAACCTCGTCGCCCACCTGCCATTTAGAAACGTCATCAGCGACCTGAGTCACCACGCCGGCAAACTCGCCTCCAGGTGTGAAGGGGAAAGGAGGCAAGGATTGGTATTTGCCCTCGACCATTAACACGTCGGGGAAATTCAACGCGCAAGAGTGGATATCAACGATGACCTGGCCGGATTCCAGCTCCGGTGGCGATAC
>CAZWQK010000224.1:0-3669 GCA_964635835.1 uncultured Pseudomonadales bacterium | reverse complement strand
GCAGGCTGGAACGTCATCAAAGTAGTGAGGGGTCGGCACTGGGACCCGCTGTTTGCCAAAGACGGCAAGGGATTGATGCAGCGGGCGATGGACGAAACCGTTGACGGTGAATACCAAAACTTCAAAGCCAAGGGCGGTAAGTATGTCCGGGAACACTTCTTCGGCAAAGATCCGGAGTTACTGCAGATGGTTGAACATCTAAGCGATGAGGACATTTATCGCCTGAATCGAGGTGGTCACGACCCCTACAAAATCTATGCTGCTTACCATGCGGCGGTGAATCACACCGGTCAGCCCACGGTGATCTTGGCCAAGACCGTAAAAGGTTATGGTATGGGGGACGCTGGCGAGTCGGAAAACACTACTCATCAGGTAAAGAAGCTGAACCTTGCGGAACTTAAGTATTTCCGCGACCGCTTTGACGTGCCGCTGGGGGACGAGCAACTAGAAGACGTTCCGTATTACCGTCCTCCGGAGGATTCCTCAGAGCTGCAGTACCTGCGCCAGCGCCGCGAACGGCTGGGCGGGTTCATGCCCCAGCGTCTTTTGGATCAGCAGTCTTTAACCATTCCAGAGCTGTCGGTTTTCAAGGCGCAGTTAGAAGGTAGCGGCAAACGGGAAATTAGCTCCACCATGGCCTTTGTCAGAATTCTGGCTACCTTGCTGCGAGATAAAAACCTTGGCGAGCGGGTGGTGCCAATTGTACCGGACGAAGCGCGAACCTTTGGCATGGAAGGCATGTTTCGGCAGCTGGGAATCTACTCCTCGGAAGGTCAGCTTTACGAACCTGAAGATTCCGGTGAACTGGCGGCTTACAAAGAGTCGAAATCCGGCCAGGTGCTGGAAGAGGGTATTAACGAGGCTGGAGCATTCGCAGCGTGGATGGCAGCGGCGACCGCTTATTCAACGCACCAGTACACTTTGCTGCCGTTTTACATCTATTACTCGATGTTTGGTTTTCAGCGCATAGGCGACCTGGCCTGGGCCGCGGGAGACCTCCAGGCCAAAGGCTTCCTGCTCGGCGGCACGGCCGGTCGAACCACGCTTAACGGCGAGGGGCTGCAGCATCAAGACGGTCACTCGCATTTGTTGTCCTCGACAGTGCCCAACTGCATTAGCTATGACCCGGCCTACGCTTTCGAGTTGGCGGTGATCATTCATCGTGGGCTGGAGCATATGTACGTAGAACAGGCGCCAGTGTACTACTACCTCACCCTAATGAATGAGGCCTATGAGCATCCGGCTATGCCGGCAGGGGTAGAGTCCGACATCGTCAAGGGTATGTACTTGCTGGAGACCCTGGGAGATCCCGCCGGGCCCAAGGTGAGATTGCTGGGCAGCGGTGCGCTGTTGCCGGAGGCTCGCAAGGCCGCGAAACAATTGGTGGCGGAGTTTGGCCTGCAAGTGCAGGTGTACAGCGTCACCAGCTACACTGAGCTGGTGCGAGGCGTGCAGGATTGTCAGCGTGCAGTGCTGTTGAATCCCCTTGATGAGACCGCGAGCTGCCACGTTAGCGAATTGCTGAACAATGAGGCTTGGGGTGACGCACCGGTTATCGCGGTATCAGACTATGTAAAAACCCAGCCCGAACAGCTGCGCGTGGCCATAGACGCACCTTTGCGAGTCCTCGGCACCGACGGTTTTGGCCGTAGCGATACCCGTGAGCAGCTGCGGGCATTTTTCGAAGTGGATAGCCGGTTTATTCGCTACAGTGCGCTCACGGAGCTGGTTGCTGCCGGACATCTGCAGCTGGATTTGCAGGCGCTTCGGCAGCAGCTGGAGATTGACGTGAACAAGCCAAACCCAAGAACCCACTAACCAAAAAGTAAGACACGTGCGATGCAGATCGCGCCGGGAATGTGTTGAGGTAATGAATTGAACATCATCCTGCCAAGCTTGGGCGATATAGATGAAGTCGAGGTCACTGAAATTTGCGTCACCATTGGCGCTGAGGTCGGTGCTGAGGATTCGGTCATCGTCATCGAGTCAGATAAAGCCTCCATGGAGGTGCCTGCTGGCGCTGACGGCACGATCACTGAGCTGCTGGTTCAGCTTGGCGACCGCCTCGGTGAAGGAGCAGTCATCGGCGTGCTGGCCCAGACAGATGAGAGTGGTCAAGAAGCGAAACCCGCCGGGGCTCAGGAAGAGGTCGCAGCAGCTCCCGATCAGAACCTGGTGCCTGAGCCGCCTATGAATGGGGACAACTCAGGCGCTTCAAACCAGGAAACCGTGCAGCTTCTCGTGCCGGATCTGGGCGATATTGAGCAAGTAGAAGTGATTGAGGTGGCGGCCCAGGCAGGGGCCAGGGTGGCTCCCGGCGATCTCTTGGTGGTGCTGGAATCCGACAAGGCCTCCATGGAAATACCGGCGGAGATCGAAGGTGAACTGCTGGAGGTTTTTGTTTCCCCGGGCGATCAAGTGTCGGCGGGTAGCTTGCTGGCATCGGCGTTAATTTCAGGTGGTGTTCATCCTCAAGAGCCGCCGGCACCCGCCGCCCCAGCAGCGCCCAGAGTTCCGCTGGACAACGCCGAGGGGTCAAGCCAGTTATCTACTCAGACCAACCCCCCCGAGCAAGAACGGACGTTGAGTTCGGAGCCCGGCGGCACGCCGGTTTATGCTGGCCCGGCAACCCGACGCTTAGCCCGAGAAATTGGCGTTTCTTTGGACCAGGTGAACGGTACCGGCAATCGTGGTCGTATCACCAAAGACGATGTAAAGGCGTGGGCCAAGGCTCGATTGACTCAGCCAGTGGCGGCTAACCCGGGGGCGTCAGGTCTCCCAGCCTTACCCTCGGTAGACTTCGCCAAATTTGGCAGCATTGAGGAGGTGCCGCTCAGTCGCATTCAAAAGCAGGTTGCCATCAACATGCATCGTTCCTGGGTGAATATTCCCCATGTAACCCAGCATGCGGACGCTGATATCGAGGATCTGGAAGCGTTCCGGCAGTCCATGAAATCAGAGGCCCAAGGTCGAGGCATAAAACTCTCGCCCCTGGCTTTCATCATTAAGGCGGTTTGCCGCACCCTTGAGGCTCATCAGAAGTTAAACGGCTCTGTCAGTAGCGATGGAGAGCACATCGTGCTCAAGCACTACATTAATGTAGGGATTGCCGTGGATACCCCGGACGGTCTTGTGGTTCCCGTGATTCGTGGCGCGGATCAATTGGGCCTTTGGGCGTTAGCGGAGCGGGCCCAAGCCCTGGCGGAACAAGCGCGATCGAAAAAACTGGCGCTGGATGATTTGAGCGGTGGCACGTTCACGGTGTCCAGTTTGGGGGCCATCGGCGGGACAGGCTTCACGCCGATCATTAACGCGCCAGAAGTGGCCATACTGGGAGTAGGAAAATCCGTGATGCAACCAGTCTGGCAAAATGATGGCTTCGAGCCCCGCCTGACCCTGCCGCTGAGCCTCTCTTACGATCACCGGGTAATCAACGGCACCGATGGAGGACACTTTATGGCCACGCTAGTGGAGCTGCTCGGGGATATCCGGCGTCTCATCCTCTAAGCTGGCGCGAATACTGAGTCTGCTATGTTGAGAAAACCGGTTTAGGGGTCGCTTGAAGGCCCACGCCACTGATGCTCAGTTTCTCCCTGCATCAGCGTTCGCGCCAGAACGAAAAACAGGTCACTCATTCGATTGAGACAGGTGCCAGCCTGCTGTAGCCGA
>CAZWQK010000223.1:0-3677 GCA_964635835.1 uncultured Pseudomonadales bacterium | reverse complement strand
CGACACGATCAAGCCCGACGACTTTGCCACTGGCGCGAATGGCTTCCATCTGTTCGTTCAAATGATGCGCCGCACGACGCAGGGCATCCTCTTCTCCTTCCGGGCAAGCGATTTGAAACTCCTTCTGCATAATGGTCACGGTAAGAGTTTTCGTGCTGGGGTTCGTCATGGCGGGCTCAATCCGTTTATTCGATTTCTACTTGCGCTGTTTTCGCTAGATCGTCTTTCTATTCTTTCTCTAAGGCCCGCAGGCGGCCGATCATGGATTCCACGCGGCTTTTTGCCAGCTCGTTTTTTTCGATGAGCTTGGCGCGCTCCACCGACCAGTTCTCCTGCTGAGTGCGCAGGGCGCGGTTCTCTGTGGCGAGTTGTTCGGTCAGTGCGATCAATTCGCCGACCCGGCGCTCGAGAACGTCCATCTCTTGCATGGGTTGGCTGGAAGCTTGGTTTACATCAGACATAGGTTGGAATCGGCGGCTTGCTACAACCTTGTCATGCTGCTCGGCTGGCGTCTAAATTTCAATCGCCGAGTGCTTTTTTCGCTCAGCCGGCTGCAAGGCAGCCCTTGCAGCCGCCGCCAGCGGCGATGATGAGGGGGCGGCAACGCAAGCCCACTGGCAATTCCACACCCAGTGCGAGATAGTTTGCGCCATCCACAGGGCCGCCCACCACAAAAGACAACGCTATGACTGACCTGCGCATTCAAGCCGAAATGGCGGCTTTTTCCATTGAACCCGAGGAACTGCACGGCACTGTGTGCGGCATGGCCGTGAACGGTCGCCCAGAATTTGTGCTCAGCGAGTTAATCGACCTGGTGGGTGTTGATGCGCTCTCAGATCAGGAGTCCATCGGCGCATTCGTCAATGCGACCTTGGACGAACTCCACGACCAAAATATGGTTTTTCAGCCCCTTATTGCCGATGACGATGAGTCCATCGCGAAACGCGTAGAGACGATTGCCAACTGGTGTGGTGGCTTTCTTGCCGGTTTTGCCGCCGGCCTGGACTATGAGCAGCACGAGTTGCCCGTTGACGTACAGGAGATCATCAAAGATCTGGTCTCGCTTACGGGTCTGGATCCCGAGGATTACAGCGAAGCCGACTTTGAGCCGGGGGAGCAGGAAGAGCATGAAGCGTCGCTGACCGAGGTACACGAGTACATTCGAGTTAGCACCATGCTGGTTCTGGCGCTGATGGACGATCACGCGGCCACGGCGGCATCGGATTGATTCAGCCCAGCCTGCACACGGGGGACTTCGATCAGCGCCGGCGTCAGCTGCTGGCTGCCATGCAGCCCGGCGCCATCGCCGTTATCCCCGGTGCTCGAGAGCAACGCCGCAATCGTGACGTGTACTACCCGTTTCGGCAGAACAGCGATTTTTACTACTTAACCGGATTTGTCGAGCCGGATGCGCTCCTGGTACTGATCCCTGGGCGGGCCCATGGGGAGAGCATCTTGTTCTGTCGGGAACGGGATCCGGTGGCAGAGCGCCAGCGCGGAGGGATTTTAGGGCCGGAGCAGTGCTGCGAGGCTCTCGGCGTGGATGATGCTTTTCCCATTGCCGATGTGGACGATATTTTACCTGGCATGCTCGAAGGAAAATCCCAGATTTATCTCAGCATGGGAGAGCATCGCCAGTGGGATTTACGCGTGTTGGCGTATCTCAAAACCCTGAGCGAATCTGACCCGGCGGAGAAAAATGTCACCGGCGAGGTGGTTGATTTGGGACACCTGCTGCACGAGCAGCGCTTGATCAAAACCGTCAAAGAACAGGCGCTTATGGCTCGAGCCGCGGAAATCAGCGTTGCCGCTCACTATCATGCCCTTGGCAGCATTGACGCCGCGCACCTAGAGGCAGACATAGAAACCGAGCTGCTTTACAGCTTTCGCCGCCAGGGGGCTAAGTGCGAGGCGTATCCCAGCATCGTGGCCAGCGGTGAAAACGCCTGTATTTTGCATTATGCAGACAACGATCAACCGCTTGAGCAAGGTGACTTAGTGCTGGTGGACGCAGGCTGCGAGTACCAGCACTACGCGGCAGACGTCACCCGAACTTATCCCGTTAGCGGGCGTTTCAGTGCCCCCCAGCGGCGGCTGTACGATGTGATCCTGGCCGCTAACCGAGCCGCAATTGCCGCCTGCGTTCCCGGTGCGCCCTTCATCCGCCCTCACGAGGAAGCGACTCGGGTTCTGGTGCAAGGGCTGGTGGATGTCGGCGTGCTCAGCGGTGACCCGGAAGCGCTCATTGCCAGCGGTGGCCATAGCAGATTTTGTCCGCACAACATCTCCCACTGGTTAGGGCTGGATGTGCACGACGTGGGTGATTACCGACTGGGTGACGCCTGGCGGGATTTGGCTCCGGGTATGGTGCTTACGGTAGAACCCGGTGTTTACATTCCCCGGGACGACACGACCTTGGATGTGCCTGACGTATTTCGTGGCCTAGGTATACGGATTGAAGACTCGGTGCTCATTACGGCCCAAGGCTGTTCCGTGTTAACCGGTGACTTAGTGAAGAACCCGGACGAGATCGAGGCGCTGATGGCCAGCGGCCAGCGGGTGGTTGCATGAGTCCCGCTGGATCTTCACACAACCTAATCGTTGCTGGCGGCGGTCCGGTCGGGGCGACTGCAGCACTGTGTCTGGCAAATCAAGGACACCAAGTCACGTTGGTCGATCGTCAGCGCCCACAGGCCGGGCCTGCAGGCCTGGGAATGGACGTGCGCAATGTCGCGTTGTCGCCCAGTTCCGCCGAATTGCTGCGCTCGGTTGACGGCTGGCCGGAGCAAGCGGCGGCCTACGATAAAATGCGTGTCTGGGAAGAAAGGGGCACCAGCCAGCTTGAGTTCGATGCTGCCAGCGTGAACCGCTCAGAGCTTGGGTGGTTAGTGGAGGTGGCCCCCTTGCTGGAGCAACTGTGGCAGCAGCTGGACCGCGCCCCAAATGTGGCGCTGGTTTATGGCGGTATCTGCACTGTTCAAGCCGGGGAGGACGGCGTCAGCGTCGGCCTAGGTGACGGCCCTCATGCGCAAACCCTTGATGCGGATTTACTCATCGCCTCGGATGGCGCCAATTCCGGCGTGCGCCAGGCGCTAGGGGTGCCCGTGCGCCAATGGCAAACCGGTCAAATGGCTCTGACTACTGTGGTGCGTACCGAGCAGGTTCACGGCAACACCGCATGGCAACGATTCCTGCTGGACGGGCCGCTGGCCCTGCTGCCCAGCGTCAATCCTCAGGTTTGCTCTGTGGTTTGGTCTCAGTCTGAGGCCCAGGCACAGCGTCGGGTGACGCTGCCTGACGCGGATTTTTGTCAGGAGCTGTTCCGCGCCAGCGAAGGGCGTTTGGGCCATGTGCTAGAGGTCGGTCCCCGACAGGCCTTCCCGTTGAATCAACAGCTGGCGCAAAGCGCGTATCCCCATCGGCGAGTGCTGCTGCTGGGTGATGCGTTGCGCGTCGTGCACCCGCTGGCTGGTTTGGGGGTGAATTTAGGCTTTGAGGATTTGGCCGCACTGCTGGCGGTGGCTCAATCCCGGGCAGATTTAACCGCGCCAGGCTGCTGGGATCAGTTTGCGCGCCAGCGCCTGCTACGCTCCCAGATTATGCTGCGCAGTCTTGATGCGCTGAAGCGGCTGTTCGGTAACGACGATCCCTGGGTTGGCTGGATTCGTAACGTCGGC
>CAZWQK010000222.1:0-3683 GCA_964635835.1 uncultured Pseudomonadales bacterium | reverse complement strand
TGGCCTCGCTGATCATCGCGCTGGGCCTGCTGGTGGACAACGCCGTCGTGGTCGACGATTCGAAAATACTGAATGAGCATGGTTTGCGGGCCAGAGACGAGTTCGTCAAACACAAGATTTTGGATGCAATCGGTGATCTGTATCTGCTAGGGCACAGCCTTATCGGCAGTTTTCACGGACACAAATCCGGGCATGGGCTGAACAATAAAGTGATTCGCAAGCTTCTTGATGATCCTAGCAGCTACGAAATTGTGTCCTTCGAAGATCCCGACGATATGCCAAACACCTACCTACGACCTGCTGCCAACATCGACAGCTAGGCCTGCGCGCTGAGCACGCGGATAACCAACTCCTTTACTCCACTGAATGCGGCAAGGGCGTTTAAACGTGGTAACAGCTCCGGTTCAGCAAAGCGCATCCTTGTGGCCGCGCCGGCACTGCGACAATTGATGACCAACCGGGAACCCCGAATATCGCTTACCTCCACCTGATGTTTTAGGTTGTCGTCCAGAGCGGCACGCAGCTGCTCGGTCCAGGCCTTTTGGTTGGCGTTGTGATTCAACATCTTTTGCAAAGGGCTATGGCCTTGGCCAGCCCTTAATATGTCGTCTGCGTTTTTGATCTTCATAGTTGACCTTATTATCGCGCACCCTGGACGCGCTAACACGTCGGCAAGATATTACTGTAGCGAAGGAAAACATGGGCACTAAATTTGCACATTGGCGACATTTTGCTATGTTGAGCGCTGCTCAATGAATCGGCTTCCTGCATGCAGCTTCTCGTTATCAATAAAAGCGGCGAAACCTCACAAATCGTCCTCCCGGGGTGGAAGGTAAAAGTACTTGCGATCGGCGCGATGGCGATTTGTGCTGGCCTGATAGCGCTGGGTTTCATGCTCCGCCAATCCAGTATTATTGACGCAGCGGTGATTGAAAACTGGCGCATGAAACTCCAGGAACAGGATGCTGTTGTAGAAGAGCTGCAGACGGACTCCATTGCCCGCAGGCAGGCAGTAGGTCGTCAAATTGCAGACATGCAGGCGCGACTGTGGCGAATGGAGGCTCTGGCCTCCTATATGCATCAATCTTCGGGGCTGCCACAAGACGAGTTCGATTTTGATGCACCGGTTTCCCAAGGTGGTCCTATTGGCACCGACACAACGGTACTCGACGTACCGAATCTGGACTACAAGTTAGCAAGTCTGTCAGAGCGCTTGAAGCAGAGAGAAACGGAACTGACCATTTTGGATCAAGTGTTGCTCGGCGTGTACACGCAAAAAGGCGCAACTCCGGCAGGCCCACCCATCACCAAAGGATGGATGTCCTCTCCTTACGGCGAGCGAGTTGATCCCATCTCCGGTAAAAAAGCCTGGCACGAAGGCATGGACTTTGCCGGTGCTAATGGCTCGGACGTGATTGCCGTAGCCAACGGAATCGTTGTTTTCGCTGGCCGTCGAGACGGCTACGGCTTGACGGTTGAGATCAGTCACGGCGAGGATTTGCGAACGCGCTACGGTCATCACCAAGAGCTCTTGGTGCGAGTTGGTCAAAGCGTCAAACGCGGCGACGTCATTGGCCTGATGGGTAGCAGCGGGCGCTCGACTGGCCCCCACGTGCACTTTGAAGTGCTGAAATCCGGAAAGCCTGTTAACCCGGCAAGATACGTCAGCGCCCGATAAGAACGCTCTTAGCCAGCCGCTGCCGCTAACGCGCAAAGGTCTTTTGATTTGTCCCCAAGTATCAAAATCCTTTCCTAGGCTGGTATAGATCTGGCTGCACTGTCGCTACAATTATCCTTTTTAGTACCCACAGACTATGGCTAATTTCCTCGCCCGAATTTTTGGCACCAAGAACGCGCGTGAACTTAAACGCATGGATCGTTTGGTGCAGCGCATTAATGACCTCGAAGAGAGCTTTGCGGCGGATACGGATTTAATTGCGCACACCGCCAAGCTGCGCCAGCGTCTCGAGGCGGGTGAAACTTTGGACGCCCTGCTGCCTGAGGCTTTTGCGGCTGTTCGCGAGGCGGCAAAACGCACCAAGCAGATGCGTCATTTCGATGTCCAGCTGATCGGCGGGATTACCCTGCACGAGGGGCGGATCGCCGAGATGCGCACTGGTGAAGGCAAAACGCTCATGGCCACGCTGCCTGCCTACTTAAATGCCCTGGCTGGCAAAGGCGTTCACGTTGTCACGGTAAATGACTACTTAGCCAAACGAGACGCTCAATGGATGGAGGCCATCTACGCGGAGCTGGGGCTTACGGTCGGCATTATTCAATCGGGCCAACCCACTGAAGAGAAGATGGCGGCTTATCGTGCGGATATTACCTATGGCACGAACAACGAATTTGGTTTTGACTACTTGCGCTCCAACATGGCGTTTACTGCCGAGGATCGTCTGCAGGGCGAGCTGCACTTTGCCATTATCGACGAAGTAGATTCCATTTTGATCGATGAGGCGCGAACGCCACTCATCATTTCGGGCGCCTCGGAAGAAAATACCTCGCTTTATCAGACCATCAACAAAATTCCGCCCATGCTCGAAGAGCAGCCCTTCGACGACACCCCAAGGGTATTTGGTGAGCCCGAAATCGAGGCTACCGGCGACTTCATGGTGGATGAAAAAAACCGCCAGATTGAACTGACGGAATTAGGGCATCAGAAAGTTGAGGATGCATTAATTGATCTGAAGCTGTTGGAGCCAGGAGATAGCCTGTATTCCTCGGCTAACCTGAACTTGCTGCATCACGTGCACGCGGCGCTCAAGGCGCACAAGCTTTTTAAGCGTGACGATCAGTACATGATTTCCTCTGGTGAAGTCATCATTGTTGATGAGCATACCGGCAGAGCCATGCCGGGTCGTCGCTGGTCGGATGGGATTCATCAGGCCGTCGAAGCAAAAGAAGGTTTGGCGATTCAGAATGAAAGTCAAACGCTGGCATCTACAACCTTCCAAAACTATTTTCGCCTCTATAAAAAACTGTCCGGAATGACCGGCACTGCTGATACAGAGGCATTTGAATTTAAGCAGATTTACGGCCTCGACGTGGTTGTGGTGCCCACCCATCGTCCGATGATTCGAGACGACAGAAACGATCTTATGTATCTGACGCTGCAAGAAAAATACGATGCCATTGTCGAGGACATCGCGGACTGCATTGGCCGTGGTCAGCCGGTACTGGTGGGCACAGCCTCCATCGAGAGTTCTGAGCTGTTGTCCGCCGAACTCGGACGACGCAAGGTGGCCCATAGCGTACTTAACGCAAAGCAGCATGAGCGCGAGGCGGACATTGTTGCGGACGCCGGACGCCCGGGCGCGGTGACCATCGCCACCAACATGGCGGGCCGAGGCACGGACATAGTTCTTGGCGGCAGCCTGGATGCCGAGCTGGCCAAACGTTCCGATGCCTCCCAGCAAGAGATCGCCCAGATCACCGAGGACTGGCAGCAGCGTCACGACGCAGTGCTTGCGGCGGGAGGCCTGCACATTATTGGCACCGAACGTCATGAGTCACGGCGGATAGACAACCAGCTCCGGGGGCGCTCAGGACGCCAGGGCGACCCAGGATCCAGCCGGTTCTACTTGTCCTTAGACGACAACCTCATGCGGATCTTTGTGTCTGAGTCTATTCGCAACATGATGTACAAGCTCAACGACGGCAGCGGCGAGGCCATTGAGCAC
>CAZWQK010000221.1:0-3699 GCA_964635835.1 uncultured Pseudomonadales bacterium | reverse complement strand
GCAGCGCCTCCAGGCGAAATTCCAGGTTGGCGAATTTGTTAAGGATTTCTTTTGCCCGAGCGCTGTCTTGAATACCCGGCAAGTCAACGACGATTCTCGAGCGCCCCAATCGCTGCACCTGCGGTTCGGACACCCCAAGCTCATTCACCCGATTACGCAGGCTGGTGAGGTTCTGGCTAATGGCCCGATCTTCCAGCGCGCTGATCTTTTCCTCGGTCAAGGTAAACCGCAAGACCGCATTACCCGCCACCTCTCGCTCCTGAACCAAAAAGTCCTGATACTCCGTCAGTGCTTCCCGGGCTTGGTCACGAGTGCTCTCATCGCGAAAAGTAATATTAATTGTGCGGCCGCTGATCCACTCGCGACCCGGCAGGAAGCGAATACGCTGGGAGATCAGGGCGTCGCGCATGCCCTCGGCACTGTTTTGCACGACTCCGGTGATGTAGTCGTCCATGTTCACCTGAAGCAAAAAATGCGCGCCGCCAAACAAGTCCAGGCCCAAGGACATGGGTTTGCCGCCTATGCCTTGCAGCCACTGGGGCGTGGTGGGCGCCTGAGCCAGTGCCACCACAAAGTCCACCTGACCGGCGTTCAGGAGATCTGCGATTAAGCTGCGCGCGCCAAGCTGATCGTGTTCGTTAGCCAAGCGCACCAGCAGTGAGCCGGAATCTTCCTCGAGGGCCAGAACGTCGATTTCCGCTGCAGCCAGGGCCGAGGCAATTTGCTCACGCTTGGCGGCCCCAATGGACCGTTCACCGTCCAACGCTCTGATTTGTACCGCCGGGTCCGGCTGAAACACGTTTGGCGCCGCGTAGGTTATGCCCAACAAACAGACCAGTGCGATCAGCGTATATTTCCAGGCGGGGAACACGTTCATTGGCCCCCGCCGGATAGGGGCGCCAAACAGCGTCGCGCTGGGCTCACCTTGACTTGGGGGTGTCTCTTCGTCCTTGGTCATTCAATCCTCATTCGAGTCGCGGCGAGGCAGAGCCTATGCCCCTGACGGTTTTAAGCAGGGGCGCGTCCCACCAGGCCGATAAACGTCCGCCCGTGCGCTAATCCAGCGACTTGATGGTGCCTTTGGGCAATGTCGCGCCAACAGAGGATTTTTGAAAACGCATTTCGACGCCATCACCCACTTGCACCTTGATGAAATCTTCCTCGACCTTTGTGATTTGGCCGACAATGCCTCCAGCGGTGACCACCTCGTCACCCTTACTCAAGCCGCCAACTAGGGCATCGTGTTCCTTACGCCGCTTGTTTTGGGGCCGAATCAGCAAAAAATAGAAGATGACGACAAAGCCGCCCAGCATGATGAGGTTGATCAGTCCAGCATCAGGGCCAGGACCGGCTGCTTCGGCAGCATGAACGGTGGTTTCAAACAGATTCATGATCGGCATTCCATTGATTTTGCAGGGTCTCCGCGAGGCTGCGAAATGTACCCGTTTCGATAGACCCGCGCAATTGAGCCATCAAATTGTGGTAGTAGTGAAGGTTATGCTGAGTCATCAACATGGCGCCCAACATCTCGCCGCAGCGGTCAAGGTGATGCAAATACGCGCGCGAAAAATTTGTGCAGGTGTAGCAATCGCACTGAGCATCAAGGGGCTGGTCGGAATTTTTATGCTGGGCGTTGCGGATCTTCACCACGCCGGTGGAGGTAAACAGGTAGCCGTTTCTGCCGTTGCGCGTGGGCATAACGCAGTCGAACATATCCACTCCCCGGCTCACCGCCAGCAGCAAATCTTGAGGCGTACCCACGCCCATTAGGTAGCGGGGTTTATGTTCAGGCATTTGGGGCGTGGTATGAGTCAAGATCCGCTCCATATCCTCCTTGCTCTCACCCACGGATAAGCCGCCAATGGCGTACCCGTCGAATTCGATTTGTTCTAATCCTCGCAGGCTTTCGTCTCGCAAATCTTCAAACATGCCGCCCTGAACAATACCGAACAGGCGCGAACCGGGGTTCATGCTGCCGGCGTGCTCCTGTTCAAAGGTAGCCTTACAGCGCGCGGCCCAGCGCATAGACAGCTCCATAGAAGTCTTGGCCTGGGCGTGAGTGGCCGGATGGGCCGTGCATTCATCCAGCACCATCACCACATCCGAACCCAGGTTGCCTTGCACGCGAATAGACGACTCAGGCGTCAGCTCAACCCGATCCCCATTAACCGGCGAGCGAAAAATCACGCTGTGCTCGGTCATCTTGCGCAAATCACCGAGGCTGAACACCTGAAAGCCACCGCTGTCCGTCAGTATTGGCCCATCCCAGCGCATGAATTCGTGCAGACCGCCAAGTTCGCGAATACGTTCATCCCCGGGCCGTAGCATCAGATGGAACGTGTTGCCCAGCAGCATCTGGGTTCCACAATCCTGGAGATCTCGAGGAGTCATGGCCTTCACGGTGCCGTAGGTTCCTACGGCCTGAAACACAGGGGTCTGTACGGTGCCGTGGGGCAGGGTCAGTTGTCCCCGTCGCGCGGCCCCGTCTTGGGCTAGTAATTCAAACACGTGCTTTCTCGATAAACATGGCGTCGCCATAGCTGAAAAAACGGTACTGCTTGCGCACGGCTTCGGCGTAGGCAGACATCACCAAATCGTGGCCACCAAAGGCCGAAACCAACATCATCAGCGTGGACTTGGGTAAATGGAAATTAGTCACCAAAGCATCCACCACCTGAAAAGGAAATCCAGGCGCAATAAACAGCCGGGTGGACCCGCTGCCTGCTGTTAGCGCCCCCGCTGCTGCCGCGCCCTCAAGGGTCCGAATCACCGTGGTGCCCACGGCAACCACGCGCCCACCCCGAGCCTTTGTGCGCTGAATTTGTTCTACCACGGCCTCTTGGATTTGAAAGTATTCCTCGTGCATTTGGTGGTGGGACAGTTCTTCCTGGCGAACAGGCTGAAAGGTCCCGGCGCCCACGTGCAGGGTAACGCAGGCCGTCTCGATGCCCAGTTGCTGCAGTTGCGCCAGCATTTCCTCGGAAAAATGCAGGCCCGCAGTGGGTGCAGCCACCGCACCCTGATTGCGTGCGTAGACCGTTTGATAGCGCTCGTCGTCTGCGCTGTTGTGGGCAGAAGCCGCCGCCGGATCACGCTGAATGTAGGGCGGCAGGGGCAGTTGTCCGTAACGCTGTAAAAAGTCAAAGACAGGCTGGGGAAAACGTAAATGATAAAACTCACCCTGACGGCCCAAACAGAGAATTTGGCTGTCTGCTACCTTCAAGTGGCGCCCGGCCTGCAGGGGCTTGCTCACGCGAACCTGACACAGTGCTTCGTCACTGGCGTCGGCGCGCGAGGGATCCTCAGCCAGAAGCACACGCTCCAGCATGATCTCGGCGCTGCCGCCGGAATCCTTGGTAGCCTGCAACCGGGCCTTCACCACACGAGTATCGTTGAGCACTAGCAGATCGCCAGCGCGCAGCACCCGGGCGAGATCAACAAATGACCCGTGGACGATTTCGCCACCCACAAGCTGCAGCAGGCGCGAGTCTGTTCGGTTCGCGGCCGGAGTTTGAGCGATGAGATGCTGGGGCAAATCGTAGTCGAAGTCGGAAAGTTTCAATGGCTTTACTGACCAAAGCGTGCGGCCGACTATTGTATCTGCTTCGCGCCTTGGGCAGAATCGCTCGCCTCAAAAGAAATCGTCTTTTTGTCCCTGCCCGGGTGGCGAAATTGGTAGACGCAGGGGATTCAAAATCC
>CAZWQK010000220.1:0-3747 GCA_964635835.1 uncultured Pseudomonadales bacterium | reverse complement strand
TCAAAACCGGGCAGTACGCCGCCAAGCCAAAGCAGGAAAATGACCCACGCATTAAGCAGCACGCCCATCCAAACCATGTCACGGGCTTTCTTCTCGCCGTAAAGCTCACTGATAAGGTCTGTGCAGATAAAGGTCACGGGATAAGGCAACACGCCAATGGCCACCACCATCGGGATGGTGACGCCAAAGACCTCAAAGGACAGATCCAAAAAGCGGCTGAAGCCAAGGATGTTCAGCATGGCAAGGGTGCCAAGGAACATGCCGGACAAAATCAAAAATAGCCGCTGCCGCCTCTTTTCGTAAACTTCTGCGGTGACTGTCATGATGGGTTTTCCTTCAGGGGCCGAGCTAGCTCGGCCAGAAGCTGCTCGCTCGGATTAGCGTGGCTTGCTCAGCCACTGTTGGTTTACGCAGTTATCCAGACCGCCAGTATCCAGATACTTCACGATCACCTGGCCACCTTTGAAGCGCATGTCGTGAACACTCTCCGGCGTGTAAAAAGCCGAGTGAGGCGTAATCAGCAATCGATGATCGATCCACTCTTCGTCAGCAGCCCATGCTCTAATCAACGGATGGTCTGGATTTGCCGGTTCTTCCGGCAGCACGTCCAGACCCACCGCCTGTACATGATCGGCTTTCAGAGCCTGGTACAGACCGTCGAGATCAATGATCGGACCCCGCGCGGTGTTCACCAATATCAAGCCTTGCTTAGAGTGGGACAGCACGTCCGCGTTAATCAGTTTTTCTGTTGTAGCAGACAAGGGCAGGTGCAGGCTCACCACGTCGCACTGGCTGAACAGTTCTTCGAGAGAGTGCACGCGGCAAATGCCCACCGCCAACTCCGCCCCGTTCTCCCGGTAGGGGTCATACATGACCACATCCATGCCGAACGCCTTAGCCCGCAGCACCGCAGCGGTGCCAATACGGCCAAGGCCCACAACGCCATAGGTGCAGGCGGAAAGCCGCTTGCCAAAGGGATTCAGCGCCGGGCGCCAAAGCCCTTTGGGGTCTTGCTTGAGTTCTCGGGTATGGAAAGTAATGCCCTTCATCAAGGACAACATTAGCGCCATGGCATGGTCGGCGACTTCCTGGGTGCCATAGTCCGGCACGTTGCACAGCGGGATACCCATTTCCGCCCAGGCCTTGCCGTCTATGTTGTCGAAACCCACCTTGGGGGTCACGAAAATCCGGCACTTGGTCATTTTTTGACGATACTCTTCAGGGATGTCGTTAACGCTTACGACGGCGTCACAATTGGCCCATTGGTCGTCGGTTACGTCGGTGTAGCGTTCGCAAAATTCGGCGCTGTGCCCTTGCACACTGGACTCTTCGATGTGACGTCCGTCAGGCCAGCGCATGGCCGGCCACAAAATTCGATAGCTCATAATTCTTCCCTTAGATGCAGCTTGGACTGGACCAATCCAATGGTCAGTCTGCTTACGCTCAGGCTGCTTTGCGTTTTCCCCGAGCAGGCTTCTTGACTCCCCAAGGACTGATGCTACTTGCCCAACACGGACTCCGCCAGCAGCGCGACGCTTTTCCGCAGTTGCGCTTCGGCCAAGCCCGGCAAACGCAGCCGGGTAACCACCATATGGGTCATGCCAAGTGCTTCCTGATAGCGCTGAATCCCGTCACGAACAAATGCCGGATCACCGATCAAGGTCCAATCGTCCAAGGACTCATCAGGCTGAAGCCGAGAGTTTTCCACTTCGGTTTCCACACGCTGACGCAGCTGGGCTATCTCTTGCTTATCATGACTGACATAGACCGTGCGCATCAGCGGCACCGCCTCCGCCGGCCGAATATTTTCCGCGAGCGAAGCCTCGCGATGCCGTCGGTAGTTATTGGCCAGAGTCTGCAAACTTTCCATGGGCGACGACAAATAGGGCAGGCCCATGCGACCGGCCTGGGCCAGGGCCTTGGGACCAAATGCCGCAACCCAAATAGGTGGGTGCGGTTGCTGTACGGGCCGGGGGTACACCATCACCGCATGCTCAGGATCTCCGTCTAAGGAAATCGCTTCACCAGACCAGGCCTTTTGCATCAGATCCAGCGTCCACGCAAAGATCTGTCGCTTTTCGGCTACTGGTACATGAAAGGCGCGGAGCATTTCAGGCGCGTAGCCCCGCCCTACTCCCAACAGCACCCGCCCACCGCTAAGTTGATCTAGCACTGCGACCTGCTCTGCTGCCTGCAAGGGATTTCGCAGGGTGAGCAAATACGATGTGGTGGCAAGCTGGATTTTGCTGGTAGCGGTGGCTGCACTGGCCAGCAGCATCAGCGGATCAGGCAGAGCACCGTCACCAAAGTGATTCTCCGGCAGCCAGAAGGACTGGAAACCGCTAGCCTCGGCAAACGCCGCCTGATCACCGATCCCTGATGCCGTTGGCGGGTTTAGATGCCACGGCGTAATCCCGAGATGCAGGGTCATATGAGCTCTCGCTGCTGCACGATCAGCAAAGCCACCATGGTGGCTTCCATGGCGCTGAGGTGCCGGGCAAAAGCAAAGTCCTGATAAAGGGGATCGTCTTTTAACAAAATACAGCGCTGCGCATCTTTGCTGGCATTACCGCAGCGAAACTCAACCCGGTCGCCAAAGTTATTGCCGGCAACACCATACTCGCCAAAAGCATTACCGCCGGTATCGGCGTTGGGCTGAGCCGGCTGCCAAAAGGCAGTCCAGTAGGCGGGCATGCCGCTGATTTCACTGCTCACCGCAACCATCGTCCGGCGCGCGCTGTAGAACAGCAATTGGGACAAGGCATCACCGATGTCTTTCCCAGCAATATTTTCCACCTGCATTCGAACCGACCGGCAAAGGGTCTTGCCAGCCGCCTCCAAACGCTGGACATCGGGCGGGTAGCGATCAAACCGATCCTGCAAAGAAAACGCCACCAACGCCCGGTATAAACCGGCACTACCCGAGAAGGGGTTGATACATCCTGCAAATAGCTAAGCAGCCCGCCCAGGGCCTCCAGCCGGTCACGCTGAGGCGACTGGCTGAGCAGCTGCGCCGAAAGATCGTGGAACCGTGAGTTAAAGCGAGTATCAAAGACCCCCAGAACTGCATCACTGTCATCCTGTGAAATGTCCAGGTAATTCCAGCGAAACATGCGCCCAAGAAAAAAACCCTTCGCCCGCGCGGCGTTAGCACGCACCACATCGCGTACGTCTAGGGCAGATAGCGGTTCCCCCAAAGCGGCCGAATTCGTGGTCTGCCAGTCGACCATGCAGCGGCTGATTTGCTTCGCCGACAAAAACGTCAGCTGCTGATGCAGCTCCGCTTGATAAGCATGGGTGGCGCTACTGCCCAGCAAGGCAGCAATAAGGAGGACGTTCCTCCAGGACATGCACTTCTTCATCCGTTTTCAGCTCTTCCAATAAGCAGGCTATGGTTTTTCCCAAGCCGGGCCAAATCACGTCCGGCACCAACTGCGCCGAGGGCTTGAGGACGAACAAGCGATCTACTGCTCGAGGGTGGGGCAGCGTAAAGGTCTCACTTTGTCGGATTTCCCCATCAAACAGGAGTAAATCCAGATCCAGTTCGCGCGGCGCATTGCGCTGGTATTTCTCGGCGCGACCAAATACCCGTTCAATGGCTTTGAGCTCTTGCAGCAACCCTTCGGGGTCGGTACCAGCCCTAGCCTCAAAAGTCACCGCCGCGTTAACAAAGTCCCCGGATCCCGGCGGGCAATTCACTGGCGACGTTCGAAACAGTTGGGACGCGCGCAGGCTGTTGGGTTGGGC
>CAZWQK010000219.1:0-3755 GCA_964635835.1 uncultured Pseudomonadales bacterium | reverse complement strand
ATTCGAGCGCGCCTTATCTTCTTCCTGCAGGAAGAAGATAAGGCGCGCTCGAATCATCTCTATCAGGAAATTTCTCAGGGACATTGGCCGGACATGGATTTTCGCGATGCGCGTTTGGTTACCCTGGCCGAGCGCATGAAGGCGCGCTCATTCCCGCAAATGATGACTCCCCAGGAGCAAGCGTGTTGGCAAAACCATGTTCGGGATAAGCTGCTTGGAGAGGGCGACTGGTTAAACCTTGCAGGATTCCATCAGCGTTTGCGCGAGCTGGAAGGCGAGAATCTGAGCGCTGAAAAACTGGTAATTTTACGTGAGCTTAGTCAGTACGGTGCAGAACTCGAAGCCAAGTATCAGGTCAGCTAGCACCATGACAAACAAATCATCAGCTGTTGATGTGGCGGTGGAATTTTTCAGCGTCGCCAAATCCTTTGGGGCGTTAACCGTGTTTCAGGACCTGTCCCTGCAGCTTCCCCGAGGCCAAACCACGGCGGTAGTCGGCGCCAGCGGTAGCGGCAAGACGACCCTGCTGCAGATGATTAATGGATTGGAGCGGCCGGACGCCGGGCGGGTGGAGGTGTTTGGGCAGCCGGTGCCGGTGGGTGACCTTGCGTCATTTCGTCGCGGCATTGGTTACGCCGTGCAGGGTGCCGGGCTATTTCCGCATTTAACAGCGGAACAAAATGTCACCTTGGTGGCTAAGTTAGAGGGCTGGGACGAACAGCGTCAGCGAGACCGTTTTCGCAGCTTGCTGCATACAGTGGGTTTGACCGCAGATGCGGCTGAGCGCTTGCCGCGGCAGCTCTCGGGTGGTCAGCAGCAACGCCTGGGTTTGTGCCGGGCGCTGATGCTGCAACCGGACCTTTTGCTCCTGGACGAACCTTTTTCAGCGGTAGACCCCATTACTCGACTCGGCCTTTATGAGAGTTTTGAGCAGGTAAAAGCCGCGGATCCGGCCAGCGTGGTGCTGGTTACTCACGACCTACGCGAGGCGAGGCGGCTTGCGGATTTTATGATTATTTTGGATCAGGGCGAGATCGTGCAACACGGCGTCCCCGCCAAAGTGTTGGCGGAACCCGCCACCCCCTACGCTGAGCGGCTGATTGAGAGCCAGCTGTCATGAAACCCATTGCAGTACTGCTGCAGATGCTGCTGTTGAGCTGGGTTATTACCTCATGGGCGGAAGTCGCCAAACCAACGGCGGTGATCGGTAGCAAGAACTTTGGTGAAAGTTATCTGTTAGCCGAAATTGCCGCCCAAGTGCTGGAAGCCAAAGGTTGGCAGGTGAAGCGTCAGCTGGGGTTGGGTGGCACCCTGATTTGTTACGAGGCCCTGAAGAACGGGGCAATCGACTTATATCCCGAGTACACGGGCACCCTGAGTCAGGCGGTTTTGAAGCTGTCAGGTAACCCCGGACGTCGGGAGATTAATCAGGCGCTGGCGGTAGACGGGCTGGAGCTGCTGGCCGAATACGGGTTTAACAACACCTATGCTGTAGTCGTGCGCGAGGCCTTGGCCCAGCAGCTCAAGCTGCAAAGCATTGCCGATTTGCACGACCACTCGTTGAATTTTGCTTTTAGCCACGAATTTTTGCAGCGAGAGGACGGGTGGCCTGGGCTGGCGGCGCGCTATGGGCTGGATACCTCGGTGACCGGCATCGAGCATGGATTGGCATACCAGGCCCTGGCAGACGGCGCTATCGACGTTACCGATGCATACAGCACCGATGGCGAACTGCAGCGCTATCGGCTGAAGATTTTGGCCGACGACCTGGGTTACTTTCCCGAATATCGGGCGGCAACCTTGGTGCGCTCGGATATTTCCCCGGCGTTACGACAAGGTTTATCGGGTTTGAGCAGCATACTTGATGAACCTCAGGTCCAAGCGCTGAACGCCCGGGTGGTGGTCCAGGGCCGCAGCTTTCAAGACGTGGCTGCGAACTTCGTTCAAGAAAACGCCGAGGCCTTAGGCATTCCTGCACAAACCTTGGATTCCCCGCGCGGATTTTGGAGCGACACCGGCTGGACAGCAGAACTGTGGGGCCACTTCCTGCGGCACCTGCAGCTCACAGCAGCCGCTCTTGCGGCGGCCATCGTCGTTGGCCTTGGGCTCAGCGTAACCGTCTATCGGCGCGCCAAGGTTGCTGAAGGAGTGGTTTACCTTTGCGGCCTGATGCAAACCATTCCCTCCCTGGCGTTGCTGGCACTGATGATTCCCTTATTTGGCATCGGTTTTTTGCCTGCGATTATTGCGCTGTTTTTGTACTCCCTGCTGCCCATCGTGCGTAATGCGATAACGGCGTTATCCACCACTGATCCAACCTTGGTTAAGGTTTCCCAGGCGCTTGGCCTCAGCGTTTGGGAGCAACTGCGCTATCTGCGGCTGCCGCTTGCTACCCCGGCTATTTTTGCTGGCATCCGCACTGCGGCGGTTATCAGCATAGGCACGGCGACCCTGGCGGCGTTCATTGGTGCCGGCGGGCTTGGGGAGCCTATCGTAGTGGGCTTGTCGCTGAACGATACCGACATGATTTTGCGCGGCGCAATTCCTGCGGCGCTTTTAGCTATCATTGTGGAGCTTATTTTCGGTGCGCTAGAGCGCAAGGTTAGCCCGCCAAAATAAATCCATGTGTCGAGGATCTGCACAAGCCATACTTTGAGAAGCCGCTGAGCACAGGTTACCCAGCATCAATAAAAAGTCTGAAGTTTAAGGAATTACGCTTGGAGCCACTGCAACGAGAAAACATCCGCCTGGCCGCAACGGTGATGATTGTGCGGAACAAACCCAATGCCGCTAATGCAATAGAGGTATTCATGATGAAACGGCCTGGCCGGGGTGACTTCCCGGATTTGCACGTTTTTCCCGGGGGAAAGGTTGAGGAGACTGATTGGCAGCCAGCGCTCTGTCCCGATCTTACTGACGCCGAGGCCAGTCAGCGATTAGGCATTGATGAAGGCGGCCTGCGTTACTGGGTGGCTGTGGCCCGCGAGTGCTTCGAGGAGTGTGGGGTACTGCTGGCTCGCAACGCTGGTGGCGCTATCGGCATCCCTGACGACCAACGTCAAAGCCTTGGGGCCAGTCGGCAGCAGTTGCTTGAAGGCCAAGCGACCTGGCATGACATGCTGGGAGACCACGACCTCACCATTGCCAGCGATCGGCTCGTGTACTTTAGCCACTGGATAACGCCGCCTTCGGTGCCCCGGCGTTTCGATACTCGATTTTTTTTAGCGGCTCTACCTGAGGGCGAGGTGGCACTTTCTGACACTCAGGAAACCATTACCGGTGAATGGGTGGAGCCAAGGGAGGCTTTGACCAAAAAACGGCAGGGGGATTGGCAGATGATCGATCCGACACTGCGCTCCCTGGAGATCTTGAGAGACTTTGCCAGCGTCGATCAGGCGTTAGCAAAAGTGAAAGCCGAAGAACATGTTCGGCCTTGGACGGCTGAGCTTGGCAGCCAAGGTATGCAGCCGTTTCGACCTGATTTTTAGCAAAGGGTGGCAGGCAGTTGAAAGACGATGATTTGACCTGGCAGAAGCTCGGCTCTAGATATGAAGACGCGGGCCTTATGCTGTTTGAAAAGCGCATTGATACGCTGCGGAACCCGCGCAACGGCAAGACGTTTGATCGCTTGGTTCTGGAATCCGTTGACTGGGTAAACGTCGTCGCTCTGGACGCACAGGGGCGCTCGTTAATGATTCGACAGTACCGATTTGGCGTTGGCTACAGTACCTTGGAAACGCCCGGTGGCATGGTTG
>CAZWQK010000218.1:0-3766 GCA_964635835.1 uncultured Pseudomonadales bacterium | reverse complement strand
AGCCATCATCTTTTAACGCCGCGTGAATCTGGCCAATCAACGCCTGAGGGTAAGGAGTGTCGTGAATCACATCAAAGGTGGTAACGAGATCAAAGGTGGGGTGAGCTGGCGGCGCCTCCTGAAAGGGGTTGCGAAGTTCAATATTGGTCAGCCCCACCTCGGCTAGGTTTGCTCGTGCACGCTCCAGGGCAACATCCGACGTGTCATATCCCACAAACGAACTTTTCGGATACGCCTGGGCCAACGCGATGAGAGCCAGGCCGCCTCCACAGCCCACGTCTGCAACCTTGGCCCTAGCAGTCAGTCGCTCACTCATCTGGGGAATAAGCGGCACCATCTCGGTAACCAGTCGATGCTTTTTGTTGAAGGCACCCATGCGCTCAATACCGCAAGCGCAGTCCGGACCATGGTCGTCGTAACTCATGCCAACGCCTGAGCGAAAAGCCTCTTCCAGCTTCGACACCGCTGGAAATACGGCGAGGGCAGAGTCAAATCCTCCCATTAAATAGGCAGGGTGATCTTCATCCACCAGTACCGCATAGGCTTCTGGCGACAGCGAAAACAGACCATCCCCAGACCCATACTCCACCTGCCCGACACAGGTCTGTTGTTGCAGCCACTCGCGCACCCAGCGCTCGTGCAAATTCAAATGCTGAGCAAGCTGCGCACTGGTGCTGGGACCTAATTGGGCAAGCCCTTGGTACAGGCCCAACCGATCCCCAAGAACCGTAATCGCGCAGTTAAACCCTGCTGTTACCATCCCGCTGGTTTGCTTTAAAAAGTCCCCTAGTCGTTTTTCGTCGATGGCTCTCATTTCTTTCTCTGGCCCCTCCCCTCTGGCACCTTGAACGCCGTTTGCTCAGCACGCTAACCTATCTGTGTCAGCGTTAATAGGAAGGCCCATGCACGATTTTCCCCAGCCGCAAATGATTGGCGTGAATGACGTCGAACTGGAAGTGTTCAGCGCCGGCAGCGGTAAACCGATTGTGCTCTGCCATGGTTGGCCCGAGCATGCGTTTTCCTGGCGACACCAGATTGAGCCTTTGGTGAAGGCGGGTTACCACGTCATCGTACCGAACCAGCGCGGCTACGGACGCTCCACCAAGCCCGACGCGGTGACAGATTACGACATTTGCTGCCTCACCGACGATCTGATGGCCTTGCTGGACCACTTCGGCTATCAGGATGCCTGCTTCGTCGGCCACGATTGGGGCGCCATCGTCGTCTGGAATTTGGCCATGATGCATCGAGACCGGGTTGCTCGCGTCATCAACTTGAGCGTGCCGTTTATGGAGCGCGGTGAAACCGAATGGGTTGGTTTTTGGGAAAAGATGCTTGGCCCAGATTTCTATATCGTGCACTTTAATCGCCAACCTGGCGTGGCGGATGAGGTTTTTGCCAGCAACAGCGAGCAGTTTTTAAACAACCTGTACCGCACCAATCAATGGCTGCATCCACAACTGGACTTGGGCCCGGGTATGAACATGATCACCCTTGCTCAAGACCCGGCCTTTGCCGACGGAGTGCCCGGCGACCCGATTATGAGCCAAGCAGAAATGCAGGTGTTTCTTGATGCCTTCGCTCACTCGGGCTTTACCGGAGGCATCAACTGGTACCGCAACTTTAACCGTAACTGGGAGATCATAGGCGACTATGAGCAGCGCATTCATCAACCCACGCTAGCCATATTCGGCGATTACGACATGGTGCCCAAATCTCCCTCCCTGGCAGAGCACGTGACCCACTTGGAGGTTGTGGACTTACCCTGCGGACACTGGATCCAGCAGGAACTACCCAAGGAAACCAACGCCGCCATGCTGGACTGGCTGTCTCGCCATTACCCTGGCGAGTAGCAGGTTAGCCCACTAGGGCCAACCCCAACGCAAATAACGTGGCCAGGATCATCACCGCATTGGCCAACAGCCCCAGCGCGAATCCCAGCCCGCGACTTTTGTCGGGATTTGTGTAGCCACGAAAGTAGAGCATTCGGCCGATGACAAAGAGCAGCCCCATAAACGTAGCCAGCGACTCGCTGGCGTAATATCCGCAGGCATAAATCGCGGGCAAAAATAGCAGCAGTTGCTCAGCGGTATTTTGCTGCACGCGAAAATACCGCTCGAACCCATCATTTCCCGAAGTAGCAGGCGCCGGCACATCAAAGCGTGCTCTGGCGCGCCCTACCTCAATGCTGAAGTAAAGGTATTGCAGCAGCGACAACATGACGACCATGGCAATGTATTCCATGACTTTCTCCCAACGATTTTAGTTTTCTGCGAACAACTTAAAATGCAGTGTGCTGCGCGCCTTGTTTATCCCGTGCTTTTTATCTTGGGCGATTTATCTCCAGCGTTCAGGGCTTGAGCAAACTCGCCCACCCTTCACAGTTAAGCTAGACCGATACCATAAAGGCCCCAGAGGCTTCGGCAATGACCGCGTCATCTGCCGTACGAATCAGTCGTCCCTGCATTTGCGCCAACCGCCCTTTGCGTTTAATGCAGCGCCCTTCCAATCGAACTGGCGTACCTATCGGCAGCTCCGAGCGGTAGCGAATGTCGGCTTTTGCGGTGAAACAACGCTCTCCCTGAAGCCAAACCCAATTCGCCATCACGTCATCTAGCAAGCTAAAAACAATGCCACCGTGGGTAACTTGGTCGTAGCCCATGTGCTCAGGGCCCGGAGTAAATTCGCCTCGACAAACGTCGCCGTCCAGCCGGAACTTCACGCCAAGGCCAATGGGATTTGCAGGGCCGCAAACAAAACACTGGTTGCTGCCGCTAGCCAATTGCTGGACCCTTGTTGTCGCTGTGCGATCACTCATTCACTTTCCCTCGTACCTCTTTAACTATCCCCTCACCCCGCGCGTGAGGGCCCCCGGCGCTGATTCAACGCTTGCCCCGAATTGGTGCCAACAAACGCCGAGGATGCGGCCCCCATTCGCCCCCTATCCGTTATGATAGACCTTTTTTCGAGGCCATCACGGGTGACATTCCCAACAACAACAACAATTCGCAGCGCCATGCAGGGCTACCAACCCACCCTGGTCACGCCCAAAGAGCGCACCCGACAGGCGTCTGTGGCCATCATTTTGCGACAAAGCAACACTCAGGCCGGGGAACTTAATGACGTGCTTTTTATCCAGCGGGCAGAGCGGCCCGGCGACCCGTGGTCGGGACAGATGGCCTTTCCCGGCGGCCACCGTGAAGACAACGACGTTGATCTTCGCGCGGCGGCTATGCGAGAAACTCACGAAGAAATTGGCTTAACGCTGGATGACGCCGAGTATCTGGGTGCTTTGGACCATCAGCTGGCCCAGCCTCGGGGCCGGACTCTGGACATGCTCATTGCGCCCCATGTATTCATCACCCAGCGTGACCCTATTTTTCAGCCCAATCACGAAGTGGCCGAGGTGGTCTGGGCTCCCCTGCCCATGCTGGCTGGCAACTCCCTGCATGATACCCAGACCCTGCCCATGGCCGGCAAACCCACGGTATTTAATGGGTATCGCCTCAGCGGTGGGCAATTTGTTTGGGGGCTGACCTATCGGATTTTAAAGTCGTTTTTCAGCGCTATTGATGCGGCATGGCAGCCGCCCGCCGAGCTCGATTAACCGACCCTATCCCTGATCGAAGGTCATGCCGCGATAATTAGCGATGGCCAAGCCACAGGCCACGCTTGTAAAGGGATCGTGTTCTACTACGCGGCTGGGGAATCGCTGGTTGAGCATGCCTTTCACCGCTGGAATCAAACTTGAGCCGCCGGTGCCCAG
>CAZWQK010000217.1:0-3777 GCA_964635835.1 uncultured Pseudomonadales bacterium | reverse complement strand
CCCAATAAATCGTAAAAATGGTCTACCGCCCGATCAAAAATGACGTTGTAAAAGGCCATGTTCAAATGACCGTTATAGTCGATCCAGTCTTTAATGACGGTTTGGCCTGGACTGATCAGGGGAGCCTGTAAAAGTGGATCGTCAGACATGCGTTGCTCCGTAAATAAAGGCGAGTTTTGTCACCCAAATCGTTACACAGATGGGTAAGCGATGTAACCTCAAGCAATGCAAAGCACGATACCCCCGCTAACTCGCGGTATGAAAATTAGTTATGGCCTTGGGCAGGCAGCGGAGGGCATCAAAACCGCTGCGTTCAATGTTTTTGTATTCTTTTATTACACCCAGGTACTGGGTTTACCTACGGCCTATACGGGCATTGCCATCGGTATTGCCATGGCCGTAGACGCCATCACCGATCCCGTCATCGGCTCGCTGTCTGATAATTGGCAGGGTAAAAACGGCCGTCGTCACCCCTTTTTATACGCCTCGATTTTGCCCCTGGGCGTGGTCTTTATCGGGCTTTTCAATCCGCCGGATCTTGGCGAGTTTTCGCTCTTTCTCTGGTTAACGGTGTTTTCAGTAGCCACCCGCGCGCTGATGACCCTCTACTATGTGCCTCATGTGTCGCTAGGCGCCGAGTTGACCGAGGACTTTGATGAACGCACGGAAGTGGTGGCCTATCGCTACTTCTTTAGCTACGTGGGTGGCATCTTGACCTATGTGATCGGTTTCCTCGTGTACTTCCCCGATACCCAATTCAATGTAGCAGCCTATGGTCCTTTTGGTATCACCCTGGCGCTGATCATGATGCTCGCGGTTTTGCTGACCGCCCTGGGAACCTGCAAACGCATTCCGTATCTTCCCGCTAGTCGCGTGAACAACGACAAGCTCTCTACCATGCTGGTGCTGAAAAAAACCTTGTCGGAAATTCGCTCTGTGCTGACCAACCGGTCCTTCCGCTGGATGTTTGCCGGGGTACTCATCGTATTTGCCATGGTTGGGGTGGATAACGCCTTAAATCTGCACATGAATACCTATTTCTGGGAGCTGCAGGGTCAGGGCAACTTATTCTTCTTTGCCGCCACACCTGTTGGCGCGCTGCTGGGCACCATGTTTGCTAGCACCTTCGCGCGCTGGTTTGACAAAAAGCCGTCGGTCATTATCGGCACCTCTTGTTGGGCGTTGTGTCAGGTGGTTCCGGTGGTACTGCGGCTGCTGGGCTGGTTTCCCGAGAACGGCACTGATGAGCTGCTGGCCACGCTGATTGTCATCAAGTTTATTCAGGGCTTTGGCGTCGTGCAGGCGCTAGTCTCCTTCAATTCCATGGTGGCGGATGTGGTGGACGAGCACGAGCTGATCACCGGTCTGCGCCAAGAGGGAATTTTCTTCTCCTCGATTTCATTCTCCAACAAAATGACGTCGGGTATTGGCACCACGGCCGCAGGGTTTGCGCTAACCCTCATCGATTGGCCTACTGGGGCGGACATCCAAACCGCCGCAGATATCAGCGCCGACACCATTGCCTGGCTGGGATTGATTTACGGTCCCATCGTTTCGGGCTTCGCGCTGGTGTCCATCTACTGTTATTCCAAATATGGCCTGAATCGGGCCAAGCATGCCCAGGTAGTGGAAAAGCTAGCGGTTATGCGCGCTGCGCGGCAGGGCGAGGAAGCGGCAAGCTGAGGGAAACGGATTGTGGCATTACGCTGGGGAAATCCAGGGGATGCCTAACCTAGAGCAAGACGAGGGTTCGATCGATGGTCCAGTACATGGCGGCGCTGCCCATGATGTAGGCCGCTGCCTGATGCACCAGGTGTTGGCCCAGGTTCAGAGCTGCACTGGCCTTGCGCCACAGCCAAAGGGTGAAAATCAGAGCCAGGACCACGATGATTTGACCCAGTTCAATGCCCAGATTGAACAGCAGCAGGCTGGTAAACACGGCATCCTCCGGTAAACCAATGTCGCTCAGCGCTCCGGCAAAGCCTAAGCCGTGTAGCAACCCAAAGATAAAAGCCATCAGCCAAGGAGTCGTTCGAGTCAGGGCGGATCGCTCAGTCTCGGGTTGGGCCAGCTCTCTGGCAAGGAAGACAATGGATAGGGCGATGACCGCCTCCACCGGCCCCTGAGCCAGGCTAACCACGTTCATCACAGACAGCGCCAAGGTAATGCTGTGGGCGATGGTAAACGCCGTGATGGTTTTGAGTAACATCCAGGGCGAGTGGATGAATAATACCAGGCCAATGACGAACAGCACGTGGTCAATACCGCCAACAAGGTGTTCCACGCCGATCATCAGGTAGCCCACCGAGTCTGCGCCCTTACCACCAAGATCAAGCACCGGGTCGCTGGGCTGGACGATGTAATTCTCCGGTTCTTTACCTGGCTCAATCAGCCTGACCAGAACGTCAGTAATGGAGGTTCTCAGCCCGGCGATTTCGATGCTCGCGTTGCTCAGATTACAGGTCGTGCGCCAACGCTTGATCAGCGCACTGCCCGTCAGCTCTGGCGCGGCGACCTCCTCAAGCTGGCAGTGGTCCGGGAATACCGGGTCAATGGGGAGGCGTTTGTTCTCAACCACCGGCTGCTTCCACAACACCTCATATTGAAGCGTGCCGGTGTTTTCCAGTGCGCGTAGCTCCAGGTAGGCGGGCCGAACTTCATCGGCTAACGCCTGCTGTGGCCATGGGATGAATGTCAGCAAACAAAGCAGCAGCGCCACTGCCTTGGCGCCAAGCTCCAGGGTTGTGTTGTGACATTGGGTCGCCGTCATTTCGGCGCAGGAATGCTGTTGGTTTCAGACACCTGGATCTGGTAGGTGCTCAGCAACTGGTCCAGATAAGCCTTGTTAGCTGCGGTTCGCTGCTGCTGCCGCCAGTGCAGCAGTACGTTTTCTTTTACCTGCTGGAAGGGCTGGGTTCGGGCGGGTTGCCGAGCCTCTAACCGCACGGCGTGCCAGCCATAGGCGGATTTGATGGGCCCTTGCCAGTTAGCTTGAACGGCCAAAGCGGCCAGTTCTGCGGCAAAGGCTTTGCCGAACAAATCACCGATTTCGCGTTGGGATCGTCGGACATATTGGCGTTGGAGCATAAAGGGGTCGCCGGGAATCGCTGGATTTGCCACGGCCTTGGTTGCCATGACCCTGGCATCCTCCGCTTCGGCCTGGGATTGTCGATCGGCGGAAAAGTAAATGTGCTGAAAGGTGAACGCTTCTGGGGTTTCGTATCGTTCGATGTTGCGGGCGTAGAAATTTTCCAAGGTTCCAGGCTCGACGGGTGTCGACGCCGCAAGGTCCTCGGTTAGAAAGGTGACTTTTTGAATCATGCGTCGGCGCACGATGGTGTCGTTAACGTCCAGACCCAGCCTCAGGGCTTCCTGGTAGTACGCCTCATCGCGAATGAACTGGTCGATCAGGCTCTGGCGCTCAGCGGCAGTCGGAGGCCGGCGCATTTGCTGCTGCCACTGCATCGACAGACGTTCAATGTCCCCGGCACTGACCCGAATAACCCGGTCCTCGTCCTCCTGCCAAGCCGCGACGGCAAACAGCAGTATGCCGAACAGTAGAAAAGTCCACAGAGGGTCTTTAAACCGCTTCATCATGGGCACTCCGTTCCAGAACCGAAGTTAGCCAGCGAAGCAGCTCAAGTGATGGTCGGCGTTGCCAAATTGAGCATCGATCACCAGCAGTCGCTTAAAGTAATGGCCGATTCTCAACTCCTCGGTGACACCCATACCGCCGTGAAGCTGCACCGCGTTTTCACCGATGAACGTGCCATTCTT
>CAZWQK010000216.1:0-3802 GCA_964635835.1 uncultured Pseudomonadales bacterium | reverse complement strand
AGGTTAATGGAAGCGGCTTAACCCTCTACTGAAAACGTCGGTTATTAATGGGGGGATTACAATTGCCCAGCCTCCGGGGTGGCTGGGTTGGCGTGAGGAAGGTGCTCGTTAAGGCGCCAAGGTGACTATGCCGCTTTGTCCAGCCAAGAACGCGACATTGGCGGCCTGTTGCGCAAAAATACCGTTGCAAACGACGCCCGCAACGTTGTTAATGCGCGCCTCAAGATCAAACGGATGCTCGATGGTCAGGCCATGGACATCCAGGATGATGTTGCCATTGTCGGTGATGACGCCTTCTCGCCAAATTGGGTTGCCGCCCAAGGTCACCAAAGCCCGAGCAACTAAGCCTCGGGCCATTGGAATTACCTCGATAGGTAATGGGAAAGCGCCCAAGCACTGAACTAACTTGCTGTCGTCGGCGATGCAAACGAATTCGTCAGCGGCGGCGGCAACAATTTTTTCTCGGGTAAGGGCAGCGCCCCCGCCCTTGATCATGTTGCCAGCGGCGTCGATTTCGTCCGCGCCGTCAACGTAGACGTCCAAGCGTGGCGTGGCGTTAAGGTCCAAGACGGTAATGCCGTGGTCGACCAGGCGCTGGTGAGTTGCCTGGCTGGATGCAACCGCCGCATCGAAGGTGTGTTTAATGGCGGCCAGTTCGTCAATAAAGCAGTTGGCTGTTGACCCCGTGCCGACGCCGACAATGCTTTTGCTGTCGAGTTTGGGTGCAATGTAGGAGATGGCTGCTTTCGCCGCCTGCTGTTTGAGGTCATCTTTGGAGTGACTGATAGCGCGCCTCGTGAGTGCTAGAAAAATGAAGAGTTCATTCGAGTTTCGAAAAACCGTAGAGAAAGTGTTCGCATGTTGGAAAGTTATGTAAAGAAAATTCTTGGTTCAAGAGTTTATGACTTAGCCGTTGAGAGTCCATTGTCGCCAGCGCCATTGCTCAGCCGCCGTCTTGGCGTGCAGGTCAGCCTGAAGCGTGAGGATATGCAGTCGGTCTATAGCTTCAAGCTCCGCGGTGCCTACAACAAAATGGTTCAGCTAAGCCAGGAGCAAAAAAACGCCGGTGTGATTACGGCGTCGGCGGGCAATCATGCTCAGGGTGTTGCGATTTCGGCGCAAAAGCTCGGCATACGCGCCACCATCGTCATGGGTAAAAATACCCCCAGTATTAAGGTAAATGCGGTCAGAGATCGTGGTGCCAAAGTCGTGCTCTTCGGCGACAACTACAATGAGGCCGCCGAGCACGCCAAAACGCTTTGCGACGCCGAAAACCTGGTCTACATCCCCCCCTACGATGATGTGGATGTAATTGCCGGCCAAGGCACCATTGGCATGGAAATCGTCAATCAGCACAGTGAACCCCTCGACGCCATTTTTGTGCCCGTCGGCGGCGGCGGTTTGCTGGCCGGCGTCACCGCCTACGTGAAGTACCTCTATCCCAAAACGAAGATCATCGGCGTTGAGGTAGAGGGCTCCAATTGTTTGGACGCGGCCATGCGCGCGGGCCGTCGGGTCAGCTTGCCTATCGAAACCCTCGATCTGTTCGCCGACGGGGTCAGCGTTGCACAAATCGGCAAGGAGACGTTCAAGGTTGCCAAGCGTTATGTGGATGACGTGGTGGTGGTCAATGTCGACGAGATTTGCGCTGCCATTAAGGACGTGTTCGAAGACACCCGCTGTGTGGCGGAGCCCGCAGGCGCCCTGGCCATTGCTGGCATGAAGCGCTACCTCACGCAGAACTCCGGCATGAATCACGTGGTCTCCATTGTTAGCGGCGCCAATGTCAACTTCGACCGATTACGCCACATCTCTGAGCGAGCCGAGGTGGGCGAGGCTCGAGAGGCCATTCTGGCGGTGACCATTGACGAAGCTAAAGGCAGCTTTTTGAAGTTTTGCCGAGCGCTGGGCAAGCGGGCCATTACCGAGTTCAACTACCGCTGCGCCGATGCAGATCAGGCGCACATTTATGTGGGGATCGGCGTGAAGTCAAAAGAAGACCGCTTGGAACTTGTGACCCAGCTGCAGAGTAAGGGTTACCAGGTGTTCGATATGACGGAAAACGAGGCGGCCAAGGTGCATCTGCGGCACATGGTGGGAGGACACCGACGCAACCCGACTACCGAGATGTTGTTCCGCTTCGAGTTTCCTGAGCGCCCTGGCGCGCTGCTGCAATTTTTGTCCGGCTTGGGTTCGGATTGGAACATTTCGTTGTTTCACTATCGCAACCACGGCTCGGCCTGGGGTCGAGTGCTGGTGGGTTTCGACGCCAGCATCAAGGAGAAGAAAACCTTACAGGATTATCTGCAGCGCATCGGCTATCGCTTTTGGTCGGAACAAGACAATCCGGCTTACGAATTGTTTCTTCGCTAGTAAGGGCTTTGGCGCTTAACTGGCCCTAATCGCACTTCTGCTTGTAGGTCTGCGCCTAGTCCTGTTCCTCTTCCTGCTGGTGGGCCAGCCACTCGTCCTCAAAGACCAGCTGGGTCATGTCGCGAATGTGATCCACGTAAAGCCGGCCAGCCAGGTGGTCGAACTCGTGCTGCACGACGGTGGCTAAAAAGCCCTGGAGCTCTAACGTTGCTGCCTGACCAGAACGGTCAAGATAATCCACGCGCACGTGCTGCGGCCGATAGACGAAGCCTCGCAAACCTGGCACAGAAAGGCACCCCTCCCAATAGCCGGCCTCGTCTGGGTTTAGCACCGTCAGCACGGGATTGAAAAATACGGTTAGCGGTATGGGCTCAATCTCTCCGTAGCGGCTGGGGCCGCCGGGGACTTCGATAATCGCCAGCTGCAGCGGTTGATTGATTTGAGGCGCGGCCAAGCCGATGCCGCCGGCATGGTGCAAGGTTTCGATCATGTCGGCAATCAGGGCGTTCATCTCAGGCGTCTCGATGTCTGCCCGTTGCACGGGTTGCGCCACCTGACGCAAGGTCGGGTGGCCCATCTTAATGATCGGATGAATGCTCATAGTGGTCCTTTAGGCGGGTTGTCGATGTGGTTGCTGGAGTTGAAAAATCCCAGTCCGGATTCCGTTACTACGCCGTCTAAGCTCAGGTCCCAAGTCTCAGCGGGCAGCACCTGCTCGGCCTGCTGCAGGCCATAGGCGACGCCAATGATGAGCGGTCGGTGGCTTCCTTGTTGGAAGTAACGATCATAGTAACCACCGCCCATACCCAATCGACCGCCGCAGTCGTCAAAGGCCAGCAGTGGTAGCAAAGCAACGTCCAGGTCTGAAGGGTCTATGGGCAGCTCGTTGGGTTCTGCGGCGGGCTCTGTCAGGCCAAACCGGCCTTTGCGTAAGGCTGTTTGAGGGCCAATGCCGTGAAAGGTCATATGCCCTTGGATTTGCGACAGCACCGGTGCGTACAGGCTAATTCCCTCAGCCCAAGCGGACTGCATCCAGGGAGCCAGGTCGACTTCTTCCGGGGTGGCCAGATAAATCGCGACCTTTTGGAAGTGCTTGCGCTGGGTAAAGAATGCGGTCAGATGGCCGGCAATTTGCTGGTGGGCCTGGCTTCTGACGGAGGAGGTCAAGGCCCCGCGCATGCGACGAAAGGTTTGCCGCAGAGCCTGCTTCTGAAGCATAGGCGATGTCATAAGGATTCCCCAACACCCGACGTTGAAGGGCGCCCCAGGCCAAGAGCGTAAAATGAAAAGTTCTCCCGGTGATGCCGCTGTTGGTTTGCCCTGAACCGTTTCGATTCAAGGCGGAAACCTCAGCTAGCTCAAAGGCGGCCCATCAAGTTGGGTAAGCACACAGAACTAACGAAAGGTTCCCTGACGTTTTTATAACGGC
>CAZWQK010000215.1:0-3823 GCA_964635835.1 uncultured Pseudomonadales bacterium | reverse complement strand
CGCTCATCAGCGCCATAATCGTCAGGAAAAACTGCCAGCCGACTCGAACTGAGTCTCCGGCAATTTTGACAATACCCACCGGGCCCACCAGATTTTCCGCGGACACGCTGCCAAAAATCATCTTCTTCATCATGCTTAGGGTCATGACGGTCATGTCCCAAGTCTTCACCGCGCCTAGCTGCAGTGATTCGAACAGGCCATAGCTCACCTTGGCCCTAACCGGCGCGATGCCAAGTCGCCCGGTAGTTTCACCGTTTGGCTGCACCACCGCTTCGGGTATCGCCGTCACATAAAGTCTGCGACCCTGCCGCAGCACTTCAAACTGCAGGGGCGTATTGGGCGCAGCCACAATCGCCTCCACCCACTGGCTCCAGCGTTTGATGGGGTTACCGTCTACGGCGACAATCCAATCGCCTGGCTCCAGCCCTGCCCTGGCCGCTGGCGAATCCGCCACCACCTGCCCAACGATGCTCAGACGAATGGCCTGCAGCCCCAATGAGCCGAATAAATCCGGTTCGCCAATCCCCTGATGCCAGTTGGTGATTGCAAGCGCCAGGGTTTTCGTTTGCGCGCTTCCCAGGTCCACCACATCCAATTCAATAACACCGCTTTCCCCAAGACGGTCGCCCAGGCCCATGGCGACGTCCTGATAGTTGCGTATGGCATGGCCGTCCACGGCTAGCACCTCAAAGGGGTTTTCGATGGCGGTACTCGCCAGGGCCGTGTCCGGTTCCGGGGCGTCAAAAGTTGGCGTGAACTGCAGTGATCCGGCCATAAAAAGTGCAGCGTATATGACGATGGCCAGCAAAAAGTTTGCGGCGGGGCCAGCAAGGGAAATGGCAATTCGCCACAGGGGTGTCAGGCTGGTGTAGCCCCTGGCGTCGTCGGGCACACTCCCCTTGGCCGCCTCGGCATTGATCACCGGGTCTCGATCGTCGTACATCTGCACATAACCGCCGAAGGGAATTAAGGCCAGCACGAACTCCGTACCGCGCTTATCAACCCAGCGCAGCAGCGGACGCCCAAAGCCAACGGAAAACCGCACCACGTGCACACCAGAACGCCGAGCCACAATAAAGTGCCCGTACTCGTGAAACACCACGATCACGCCCAGCAGCAGTAAAAACGCCAAGGGGTACTGTAGCCATTCCATTAAGCCAAACTCCAAACTAAAAACGGTAGCACGGCGATGATGGAATCAACGCGATCCAGCACACCACCGTGGCCCGGCAAAATATCCCCCGAATCTTTCACCCCGGACACGCGCTTGAGCAAACTCTCAAATAGGTCGCCGAGAATCGAGATAACGCTCATGGTCAACGTTAACCCAATAGCTTCGTATAGGGACATGGCCTCAGTCAGCACTAAGGCGCCAACGCAAATGATCAGGGCCACACCGATACCCCCCAAGGCGCCCTCGCGGGTCTTGCCCGGACTGAGCTTCGGCGCCAGGGCATTCACACCAAAGGCCCGCCCGACAAAAAAAGCCCCCACGTCGGTAGCCGTGGTCAGTACGAACATCCAAAACAGCCACAGCCTGCCGTTCTCGATAGCGATAAGGCTCATAAGACAGACCCATGCACCGAGCATAAGCAGCCAACCCAATGCGCCCACAAACCAGGGATTTCGATAAATACCGGACAGCTTGGGGTGCAGTAACAACGTAGCAAATCCCGCCAGCCAAATGAGGCAGAGGACGAGGACAAACTCTGGCCACCGCACCTGCAGGAACAACACGAGGACGCCCACAAGAACCAACCCGCCCACGTAGAACAGCCGCTGAGTTCTGGAAACCAACCCCGAAAACCCTGCCCATTCGTAGGCCCCTACCGAGGCTGCCACGGCAAAGACCAGGCCAAAGAGCCAGGTTGGAGCAAAAAAGATGGTGACCGCCGTCAGCGCCGCGAGCCCAAGTGCCGTGTAGACCCGGTTGCGCAGCATGCTATTGACGCCGGCCGAAACGACGGGTTCGCTGGGAATAGGTGGCAATGGCCTCTTGCAAGGCCTGGGCACCGAAGTCCGGCCAATGAGTCTCGGTGAAGTACAGCTCGGTATAGGCCAAGTCCCAAAGCAAAAAATTGCTGATGCGGTGGTCACCGCCGGTGCGTATCAACAGATCCGGTTCGGGCAGCCGCCCAAGACTCATGGCGGCAGCAAATACCGACTCGTCTACCTGATCCGCCACCAGGGTGCCCTCCGCCACCTGGTGGGCAATATTCCTGGCCGCGTTGACGATATCCCAGCGGCCACCAAAATTTACCGCCACAGATAAGTTCAGTCGGGAGTTCTGAGCCGTCTTCGCTTCGCATTCCTGCATCATTTGCTGGATATCCGGCGCGAACTGTTGGCGATCGCCAATTACCCGTAGCTTCACGCCTTGCTCGTGCAAATAGTCAATTTCCGTTTGCATGACGTGGCGCATTAAGTCCAACAGCAGGCCTACTTCCGCAGACGGGCGATGCCAGTTCTCGGTGCTGAAGGCGAACACGGTCAGGCTCTTAACGCCCATCTCCGCACAGGCTTCCGCCACCGGACGCAGCCGCTTGGCGCCAGCTCGGTGTCCCGCGGCGCCGGGCAGCATGCGCCGGCTTGCCCAGCGGTGGTTACCGTCCATGATAATAGCCACGTGCTCGGGCACTAACGCCTCGGCTGCCTGGGTCTGTGACAAGGTGAACCCGGCCTCCGCGTCAACGTCAGCCGATGCGGCGATTTCGGCCTTAGAGGTTTTGGGTGAATCCATGGATCAATCCGTGGTGTTGATGCGTCTGAAAATCATGAGTTTGGGCGAAGGCTCAGCGCCTATCGTCGCGGCAGAACCCTAAATTTCCATCAACTCAGATTCTTTGGCGGCAAGGGCAGCATCTACCGCTGCCGTGCGCCGATCTGTGTGCTCTTGAACACGATCTTCGCCGCGTCGAGCCTCGTCTTCCGAGGCTTCTTTTTCTTTCACCAGCTCCCGGATGTCTGCAATGGCATCCCGGCGAATGTTGCGAATGGAAATGCGGCTGTTCTCGGCTTCCGCTTTGGCTTGTTTGGCGAGATCCCGCCGATTTTCTTCGGTCAGTGGCGGCAAGGGGATGCGCACCACCTCGCCGTTGTTGACGGGGGTTATGCCCAGTTCACTGCGCAGAATGGCCTTTTCAATTTCGACCACTAACGGACGTTCCCATGGCGCCAGCAACAGCGTTCGGGCGTCTTCAACCGACACAGAAGCGACTTGGTTTAGGGGGGTGGCAACGCCGTAGTAATCGACGGTAATGCCGTCCAGAAGCGCTGGATTGGCTCGCCCGGTGCGTATTTTCCCGAAGGTATTGGCCAGCGCGTCAAGGGTCTTACCCATGCGCTCGTCTGCGTCTGCTAAAATTTCGTCAATCACGACATTCCCTTGTTGTGCCCACTCTCTGCGAGCCGATCATAGGCAGTCCGAGGGGCTAGTTCCAGTGAAAGTCACGGCAATGATCCGCTCATCACCAAGCGTGCCGCGGTATTTCACGCTACCGATTGCCTTAGGGCCTCCGATCCGGGTTAGTTTGCAACTCGGGTGCCGACGTCAGCGCCCTCGCTGATCGCCACCAGGGCGCCGTCTGCGCCAACATCAAACACCACAATCGGCATTTGGTGATCCCGACACAGCACAATGGCGGTCAAATCCATTACCGCCAGCTGCTTGGCCAGAACGTCATCAAAACTGATGGTTCGGTAGCGCTGAGCTTGGGGATCTAACTTGGGGTCAGCGCTGTAGACACCGTCAACATTGGTGGCCTTAAGCACCGCGTCAGCCTGAAGCTCAATACCCCGCAAACAGGCTGCCGTGTCCGTGGTG
>CAZWQK010000214.1:0-3829 GCA_964635835.1 uncultured Pseudomonadales bacterium | reverse complement strand
TGTTGGAGCAAATTCAAACCGATATCTGGGTTCGCTTTCAGCGCATGCGCGGCAACCAGGCCATTTACGTTTGCGCCGATGACACCCACGGTACGGCCACCATGATTAAGGCCGAGCAGGAGGGCGTGTCTGCCGAAGCGCTGGTGGAAGACATGCGGCAGCTGCATCTGGCGGATTCCCGGGGATTTTTGATTGGTCACGACAATTACTACTCCACCCACTCGCCGGAAAATCAGCACTATTCCGAATTGATCTACAACCGCCTGCAGGAAGCCGGTCTGATCTTCACGGAAAAAGTCGAGCAGCTTTACGATCCGGAAAAAGGCTTGTTTTTGGCAGACCGTTTTGTGGTGGGCAGCTGCCCGCGCTGCAAAGCACCGGATCAGTATGGCGACAACTGCGAAGCCTGCGGCGCCACCTACAACGCCAACGAACTCATTGATCCCAAATCCATTTTCTCTGGGGCCACGCCTCAGATGCGGGACTCAGACCACTATTTCTTCGACCTGGCCAAGTACACGGACTTTTTGCGGACCTGGACTCGCAGCGACGCCGTGCAAACAGAAATTGCCAACAAGCTGGCTGAGTGGCTGGACGATGGTTTGCGCGCCTGGGACATTTCCCGGGACGCTCCGTATTTCGGCTTCACCATCCCCGGCACCACGGACAAGTATTTTTATGTCTGGATGGACGCCCCCATCGGCTACATGGCCAGCATGCAGAATCTGTGCGACACCGATGACAACCTAACCTTTGACGACTACTGGTCGCCGGACTCCAGCGCTGAGGTTCACCATTTCATCGGCAAGGACATCGTCAATTTTCACGCGCTGTTTTGGCCCGCGGTGCTGGACGGGGCCGGGTTCCGCACGCCGACCAAGGTTCATGCTCACGGCTTCCTTACCGTGGACGGCACCAAAATGTCCAAGTCTCGCGGCACCTTTATTCTGGCGAAGACCTATCTCGAACACTTAAACCCCGAGTACCTGCGCTACTACTTCGCCGCCAAGCTCAATGGCTCTGTGGACGATTTGGACCTGAACCTGGAAGACTTCGCCGCCCGGGTAAACGCGGACCTGGTGGGCAAGGTCATCAATATCGCCAGTCGCACCGCCGGCTTTTTGGTCAAGCAATTTGAGGGCGTGCTGGCCACCGAGGTTCACGACCCGGATTTAATGGCCCAGTTCCATGCCCAGACAGAGCCCATTGCCCAGTTATTTGAGCAGGGCGATACCGCCAAGGCCATGCGCGAGATCACCGCGTTAGCCGACGCCGCCAATCAATACATTGCTCACCATGAACCCTGGAGCATGGCCAAAGATCCCGACCAGCGAGAAACCGTGCAGCTGGTGTGCAGTCAGGCCATTAACATGTTCCGCTGTTTGGCCATATTCCTGAAGCCAATCCTGCCGGCCACGGCAGAGAAAGCCGAAGCGTTCCTGAACGTCGCGCCGCTGACCTGGGCAGATGCGAGCACGCCGCTGCTGGGCCACACCATCAACAAGTTCAAGCCGATGCTGCAGCGCATCGACAAGGCGCAGATCGAAAACATGATCGAGGCCTCCAAGGAGCCGGAAACCCCAGCCGCCGCTAACACCCAGGGCCCAGCAGCCGGTGACGACGGCAACAGCGCTGACCAGATCACCATCGACGACTTCCTGAAGGTTCAATTGAAGGTCGCTCGCATTGTCGATGCCCAGCCAGTGGAAGGCGCTGACAAGCTGCTCCAGCTCACCCTGGACGTTGGCGATCACCAGCGTCAGGTGTTCTCTGGTATCAAGGCCGCCTACCGAGCCGAGGACTTAGTGGATCGACTGACCGTCGTCGTTGCCAATCTCGCGCCCCGGAAAATGCGCTTTGGCGTTTCCGAGGGCATGGTGCTGGCGGCGGGCCCCGGTGGTTCCGACATCTTCTTGCTGTCCCCGGACAGTGGCGCGGAACCCGGCATGGACGTGAAGTAAGCGCGGCTGACGCTGATGACCGAACTCGGCCTTATCTTGTTTGGTGCTTTGTTAGTCAACAATTTCGTGTTGGCCCAGTTCCTAGGCTTGTGCCCGTTTATGGGTATTACGCGCAGCGTGGACACGGCTCTAGCTACCGGTTTAGCAACCACCTTTGTGCTGACCCTGGCCGCAGTGAGTAGCCACCTGCTGTACCACTTTGTCTTAGTGCCGCTGCAGCTAACCTACCTCAACATCATCGTCTTTATTGTGGTCATCGCCGGTTTAGTGCAGCTGATTCAGCTCTATCTCAAGGCCACTTCACCTATACTGCATCAGGTGCTAGGGGTTTATCTGCCGCTCATCACCTCAAACTGCGCAGTACTGGGCGTGACCCTGCTGGCCATCAATCAAGAGCTGACCCTGCTGGCGACCTTTGTGTTCGCTGTAGGCGCCGCTGCCGGCTTCACCCTAGTGATGGTACTGTTTGGCGCCTTGCGCGAACAGCTCACCCAAGGCCAGCTGCCCGATGCCTTTCAAGGCACGCCCATTGCCCTGATTAGCGCGGGATTGATGAGTCTGGCCTTCATGGGCTTCCAGGGCATTGGCAGCTAGTGGCCTTGCTGGAAGTCATGGTCACCCCGGTGCCCGCACTGCTTATTGGCCTTCTCGTCATCTTCGCAGCAGCGGCCACGTTGATTACCCGCCGAATTCCCCGTGATGACAGCGCCCTGGCCGATCGCATCGAGTCCCTGCTGCCTCTGACTCAGTGCGCCCAGTGCGGACACCCAGGCTGCCGGCCTTACGCTGAGGCGGTGGCCGCTGGCGAAGCCATCGACCTGTGCCCCCCAGGCGGCGCGGATCTTATTGCTCAGCTGAAAGATCTCATGGGCGATCAGGCACCAACAAGCGCTGGTGCCGCTACCGCAGAACCCCAGGCCCTCATTGCCGTGATTGACCCTGGGGCCTGTATCGGCTGCACCCTGTGCCTGGACCCCTGCCCGGTAGACGCCATTGTGGGTGCCCAGGGATTCATGCACACGGTCATCGACAGTGAATGCACCGGCTGCGAACTGTGCATCGCCCCCTGCCCGGTGGACTGCATTAGCCTGACGGAAATCCGCCTGCCTGCCCCAGAATCTGCACCACCGCTCGTAGGCAAAGGCTGCATCAACTGTGGTCAATGTGCCGACGCCTGCCCGGTAACCCTGCAGCCGGATCAACTGCTTAAGCTCGGCCAGGCGCAAGCCTGGGAGGCCGCCGAGACCATCGACCTACAGCGCTGTATCGAATGCGGCCTCTGCGACCGGGTATGTCCCAGCGAGATCAATCTAACCGCCCGCTTCGGTTACGCCAAAGGCGCAGCCCGGCAGCTTCGCCATGAGGCCGGGGAAAAACGCCGCATCAAGGCGCGCTACGTGGCCCACGAAACGCGCCTGCGCAACCGCCAAAGTGACGCCGACCAGCGCCGAGCCAAACGCCTGGCCCAACTGCGCCAGGGACGAGGCGGCTCAGCATGAGCAATCGCGGCGCTAACAAATGGGTCACCAACCGCACCGGCAGCGTGATGAACGCCGTGACCTTGGCCATGCTGCCCGGGCTGGCGGCCATGGCCGTGCACAACGGCTGGGGCGTGATCTGGAATCTTGGCTGGTTGGTGCTGCTTTGCTGGGGCGTGGAAATCCTTTGCACCGGGGCTCGTTATGGCTTCGCCGCCGCGCGGCAGCGACGCTTTGAGCTCAACGACGGCACCACCCTGATGGCGGCGGTCATCCACGGCCTGCGCCTGGCCGAGAGCTACGTCACCGCCCACCGCCGCCGGCTGTTCTTCGCGGTCCTGCTGGCCGCCATCGCCGCCGTTTCCGCGGCCACGGCAACCGTTCTCCTGC
>CAZWQK010000213.1:2521-3837 GCA_964635835.1 uncultured Pseudomonadales bacterium | reverse complement strand
GGCGGGATTGCGGATCACCCTTCGTAGGTCGGGTTTCAACCCGACACGTCGGCCTGAAGGCCGACCCACGGGCGGGATTGCGGATCACCCTTCGTAGGTCGGGTTTCAACCCGACACGTCGGCCTTTAGGCCGACAAGATTATCGAGGCGTGAGCCTCAGCAAACGGCCCTTACTGCTTCCGCGTTCATCTTCCAGCACCCAAATCGCGCCATCATTGCCTTCTAATGCGCTACGAATCCTGGCGTTCATATCATAACGCTCCACTTCCCTAGCCTGGTCGCCGTTAACCTCGATGCGCACAATGGCCTTGGATCCAAGGCCCGACGCGAGCGCGTTGCCCTGCCAAGTGGTGAACTGTTTCCCCGCGATGAAGGATAGGTGGCCCGGAGAAATGGCCGGTACCCAACTGATTTTTGGTGCCTCAAATTCTGGGCGGGTAGCGTGATCGGGTATGGGGCGGCGGTCGTAGTGATCGCCGTCTGATACTTCCGGGTAGCCGTAGTTTTCGCCCTTGCGGATCAGGTTTAACTCGTCGCCGTGACGCGGGCCCATTTCGATAACCCATAGCTTGCCCGTTAGATCTTGGGCGATACCCAAGGGGTTGCGATGGCCGAGGGACCAAATTTCGTCATAAACCCCAGTGCTGTCCGCCAGCGGCGAGCTGGCTCGATAGTCGACAAAAGGATTATCCGCCGGTACTGAACCGTCGTCCCGTAATCGAAGCACCTTGCCAACATTGGACTGCATGTCTTGGGCCGGCGTGAATTTCTGTCGATCCCCAGAGGTGATCCACATAAATCCCTCGTTATCGAACATCAACCTGTGTCCGTAGTGTCCGTAGCCCAGCATTTTTGGATATTGACGCCAAATTACCTCGAAATCGCTGATCGTTGGGCGTTTGGCTTCCAAATTGATGCGCCCCCGCCCAACGGCTGCGCCCCGGGTGCCATCAGAGGCCGACTCCACGTAGCTAAGGTAAACCAGACCATTGCCAGCAAAGTCCGGATGCAGAGCGACGTCGCCCAAACCACCTTGGCCACCGTAGCCTACGTCGGGTAGTCCGTTGACCGTCTGTTTATCGCCGCTGGCGTTAACCACCATTAGGCGACCTTTTTTCTCGGTCACCAGCATGTGGCCATCGGGCAGAAACGCCATGGCCCAGGGTTCATCGAATGCCGTGATCGGTTCAATTTTGAACGGCAAATCCGTTGACGCTTGGGCCCCAAAGGAAGCGATGAGCATCAGCGCCGCGGCCATAAATCGGTTCGTAGTAGCTTGGTTCATAGCGGTTACCTGAAAAACAAACGTTGGACAA
>CAZWQK010000213.1:0-2511 GCA_964635835.1 uncultured Pseudomonadales bacterium | reverse complement strand
GAAGAGCGTGAACAAACTGCATAGACATCCGGGGCAGCGCAACGGTGTCAGTCAGTTAGCTGTCACGGTAGGCTTTGCCAATGCAAAGATTTAGCCAGGCAGCGGATAACAACAAGTCGGCGATATTATCTGCGCTAACCCGGTTGCTGGGCCAGGCATGCAGCCTGCTGGAGGTTGGCAGTGGGTCTGGCCAACATGCCATTCACATGGCCAGGGTGCTGACGCATCTTCATTGGCAGCCCAGTGAGTGTGCAATCGAATTGCCAGGGCTTAGCAGCAATATCTCCACCTATGGGGGTGTCAACGTGCTGCCGCCCATTGTTTTGGATTTGGCGGAGCGAGACTGGCCCAGTAAGACATTCGACTGTGTCTATTCTGCGAACGTTATGCATATCGTGAGCGAGGAACTGGGTGAAAATCTTGTTCGTGGAGCTGCCAGCGTATTGTCCGGCCATGGGCTGCTGATTTTGTATGGGCCGTACAAGTATGCAGGGGAGTTTACGACGCCCTCTAACGCGAGCTTTGATCGCATGCTGCGCACCCGTGATAAACACAGTGGTGTGCGGGATTTCGAGTGGGTGCAGGAGGTAGCTTCGAGCTATGGTCTCACGCTCGCCGAAGACATGCCAATGCCCGCCAATAATCAGCTGCTGGTATTTACGCCCGGATAGACGCTTCGCTGTCCGGGATGACAGTGGCTGAAAGCAATGACCCTAAGGCGGTACACGTCGTCATAAAAATCTCACATAATGGGGCTAGTGTTCGATGCCGTAAAGGAGAACTCGCCATGCGTTCGTTACTGTTGCTGCCAAGTTTAGGATTCGCTGTCGCCGCTAATGCGGAAGCCGCCAGCGGACGAGTTTTCCTGGACGAAAACCGTTTGGAGATTTCAATTGATATCGCGCCGTCGTTTTATTGAACAAACCAGCGCAGCTTTTGCTGCGTTAACCCTAGTTGGATGCGCCGAGAGCGCGAGTACCCCCACCCCCGGTGCATTTGGCTATGGACCGCTAAGAAGTGACCCCAACGGCCTTTTAGACCTCCCTGAGGGATTCCGCTATCGGGTGCTGTCACAGCTAGGGGACCTCATGCACGATGGCGCGAAAGTGCCGGATAAAGCCGATGGCATGGGTTGTTTTCAGGGCACAAACGGCGAATTGATTCTGGTGCGCAACCACGAGCTTCGGCCCAACGATGATGACGGCGCTGTCATTCCTGAGGGTTTCGACGCCAAAGACGGACGTATTTTGCCCGGAGGAACAACCCACATCGTGCTTGACAGCCAGTCTATGGCGGTAAAGCGGCAGTTTAGGTCTCTTGGCGGCACCATAAGGAATTGCGCTGGAGGCATCACGCCCTGGAATAGCTGGTTGAGTTGTGAAGAAGCCCCGGTCAATCCGGGTGAGCGCCATGGAGAAGGATTAGGCCAAGCGCATGGCTGGGTTTTTGAGGTGCCAGCAGATGCTTCCGGCCTTATAAATCCGGCGCCATTGCGGGCATTGGGTCGATTTAATCATGAAGCTGCCTGTGTTGAGCCAAAAACCGGCACGGTCTACCTCACAGAAGATCGGGATGACGGCGTGCTCTATCGATTTCTACCAAAACAGTGGGGGAGCCTGCATCGCGGTGGTCAGCTGCAGGCAATGGCGATTGAAGGAGTTACCGACACGCGAAATTGGCATACGCGCTCAATCCGGTCCGGAGAAGCGCTAAAGGTGCGCTGGATTGATCTTGACCAGGTGGAGTCGCCTAAGGACGATTTGCGATACCGAGCCGCAGTCAAAGGCGCCGCCATAATAGCTCGCGGCGAGGGCATCCACATGGGCGATGGCGAGATTTTCGTGTGCTCTACCAGCGGAGGCAGTGAAAAGTGTGGCCAGATATTTCGCTTAACACCGGGTCTTCACGGATCTGCAGACACGGTAGATTTATTCTTCGAGAGCCGCTCGCAGCAATTGTTCAATAGTGGCGACAACCTCACCGTCGCCCCTAATGGCCACCTCATTGTTTGTGAGGACCAGTATACGGCCCAAGTCGATAATTATCTTCGTGGCCTTACCACCACTGGGGTTCCATACAGTTTAGCGAGATTAAGATTGCAAACAGAGCTGGCGGGAGCCTGCTTTTCGCCTGACGGTGGCACTTTATTTGTGAATGTGTTTTCGCCAACGAGGACCCTTGCAATCACTGGTCCCTGGGAACGCTTTGTTGGTTAGACCCAATTGCGGTGAGCAGGGAGGAACTAATGGGGCCTCGGTGTCCCGGTAGGGACTCCCACTGAATAGAAAAAACCCGCTGCGCGCGGGTTTTCATCTCAGTATATCGGCTGCTTGCCGTCTCGTTTGGTCTAGCGCCTAGCCGGTCGTCGACAATCGCGTTTAGACATCGATGCTGCCAACTTGGCACTTCATTTTAGCAACGCCTTTGTCCGTGGACTGGACAATGTAGAAGGTTGTGTTTTGGCGAAGTCGACTAGCGGGGATGTCTAAATTTAAACCCACGCCAGAAGAC
>CAZWQK010000212.1:0-3852 GCA_964635835.1 uncultured Pseudomonadales bacterium | reverse complement strand
CTGCGCGATACGGTGCTGCTGGATTACCTGGTCAACACTGTCCTGCTGATGGTGCTGGTTGCCCTGGGTGCCGGATCCATGGGCGTGCTCACAGCTTGGCTGACGGTGCGCTATGAATTTCCGTTACGGCGCTGGTTAGTGCCTGCCTTGGCCCTACCCTTGGCTGCGCCTGCCTACGTGATCGGCTACGTCTACGCAGACCTCCTTGAGTTTTCAGGGCCACTGCAGACCGCTCTGCGCGCATGGTTGCAGCTAGCACCAGATACCGCTGTCATTCCGAATGTGCGAAGTCTTCCCGGGGCAGCCATTGTCATTAGCCTGGTTCTATACCCCTATGTTTATCTGTTAGCGCGAGCCAGCTTCGTGCAACAGTCCGCGGTACTGTACGAAGCAGCCAGCACCCTTGGCGCTACCGGTGCTCAATTATTTACGCGTATTGCGCTTCCGGTTGCCTGGCCGGGTATCGCCGGCGGCCTGGCACTGGTGCTGATGGAGACTGTTGCCGATTACGGCGTGGTTGAGCACTACGGCGTTCCCACCCTGACCTCGGGCATATTCCGTACTTGGTTTGCGATGGGAGAATCCGCAGCGGCTTTGCAGCTGGCGGGTTGGCTCTTCATCATCGTGTGTCTTCTGGTGGTGGCGGAACATTTCGCTCGGCGCGGTCAGTTCTTTAATCCGCTGGGCGGGCAAAACGCCGGTCAACGCAAGCAGACGAGTCTAGCCAGAGGCTGGCTTATCAGCCTGCTGTGCTGGCTGCCAGTGGTCTTGGGTCTGCTGGTGCCACTGCTGGCGCTCACGGTCATGAGCGTATCGCATTTTGAGTTAATGCAGCTGGCGGATCTGGCTCAGCTCATCGCCAACAGCACTTGGGTCGCGGCACTGGCGGCTTTTTTCTGCGCGGGGTTTGCGCTGTGGCTGGGCTACGCCGAGCGGCTCAATAGCGGTGCGATGATGCGAGCCGGTGTGCGGGTGGCCACTCTTGGATACGCTGTGCCAAGCTTGGTGTTAGCTGTGGCGTTAATGGTGCCCTTAACCACTTTTGACAAGTTCATTGCGGTATTTATGCGCGATACCTTGGGCTGGCAACCGAAATTGTTAATTACCGGCACCGTCGGCGCCTTGGTCATGGTGTACATTGCACGCTTTTTGACCGTTGCCTACAACGCCACTCAAGCGGGGTTAGTCCAAGTGCACCCCCAGCTCGATGCAGCGGCTCGGAGTTTAGGCTCCTCACCCCGAGCCGTGCTGAGCAAAGTTCATATGCCCCTGCTGCGGCCTTCGGTGCTGGTTGGGTTTCTGCTGGTGTTCATAGACGTCATGAAAGAACTTCCGGCAACGCTGATTTTGCGCCCGTTCAATTTCGATACCTTAGCGACGTGGGTTTTTCGCTTTGCCTCAGATGAACGCTTGGCCCAAGCCGCTCCGGCGGCCCTGCTGATTGTTTTGGTGAGTTTGATTCCAACCGTACTGTTGGTGCGAGCGCGTGAGACCGGCCGCGCGCCGCAGATCGCTGCCGATCGATCTTAAACTATTGGTGTTCTAATGGGCCTTGGCGTAGAATCATGCATCGCTTAAAAGTCTTGCATTTGTGTTCAGCTACAATCCACGAATCCAACGAGTCGGAATGTGCCGATACGCTGTCACTGAGGTCTACAGCTTGTATAGCAAGAGCTTAGCGGAATTGGATCTAGCGCTGGAAACCGATACTGCTGCCATCCGAGGCGGTGATCTTAACATCAAGCCAGGCACGACCTGGCGTTCCCTGCTTATGGCTATTCATGACGTTTTGGTGTTCATTGGTCATTCTCCCATTGGAGAGATTGCGAAAAGTTTTCGTTATGGCCAGCCACAAACAGCCAAGGCTTGCATCCTTAAAGAACAATTGGTTTTGAATAGGCAGAAGCTCCGGTTGTCTCGGCGTCAGGTCGTCGACCTGTTTGTTACGGAACTGAAAACTTCGGGCTTTTTCGGGGCGGGGTTGGTTGGGCTGTTCGTGAGGCTGTCGTTGCCCCGAAGTGGATGGCAGCTGCCGGACTAAGCCGCTCTTTCACTGGAACTTCACGAGCCGAGCGTTAGCTTTCGGCTTTGTCCCTAGCGACGCCACAGCAGCAGGCCGGCGAGACTTGACCAAGCATTCCAAAGCGCTTTTGCCGCAAAAAATCTGCGAAACCTGCTCCAAGCCCTACACCTGGCGAAAAAAGTGGGCCCGGGACTGGGATCAAGTTCGTTACTGTTCTGAGCGCTGTCGGCGTAACAAAAATCGTCACGGTCCCACAGAGGCTCATCATGCCTGAAGGTCCGGAAATCCGCCGAGTTGCAACACGAATTCATAAGGTGCTCGCAGGCCGCGAAGCAGAGCACGTTATTTTGACCCAGCCCGGGGTTGCGGGTTTCGGGGCGAAATTGTCCGGTCAGCGCGTGGAATGGGTAAGCAGTCGCGGTAAAGCCTTGCTCACGCATTTCGAGGGTGGCCTGACCATCTACAGCCACAATCAACTTTATGGGCGCTGGTACGTAACTCGACGTGACAAACCACCGAAAACTAACCGAACCCTGCGCCTGGCCATTCACACGCCCAGCCACAGCGCTTTACTGTTTAGCGCCTCGGATATTGAAGTGTTGACCCCGGAAGAACTGCCCCTGCAAAAGTACCTGGCTCGGCTGGGCCCGGATGCCCTGGATGAGGGCGTGGTTTGGCGGGATATTCTCGGGCGCCTGGAAGACAAAAAGTTTTCCGGGCGGTCTTTGGCCGCACTCTACTTAGATCAGGGCTTTGTCGCCGGCATTGGCAACTACCTGCGCACGGAAATTCTTTTCAACGCCAAACTGAATCCCTTTGATCGGCCAAAAGATCTGTCGAGGAAGCAGCGCGGGGAACTGGCGCGCAATACGTTGGCCTTGACTCGGCAGGCCTATCGGACTTCTGGCGTGACCAATACCGCGCGGCGGGTAAAAAAACTCCAGGCTCAGGGTCTCACACGTCGCCGTTATCGGTTCCTTGCGTTCGATCGCGTCGGCGAACCTTGCTATCACTGCGGGGACACCATTGAGCGCATCGAAGTCAGCGGTCGGCGCATTTATCTTTGCCACACCTGTCAGCCGAGCCAGCGCACCACCGCTAATGAGGAGTCATCGTGAAGCACGAATCCGCCATGCTGGTTTTGGGGAACCAACTTTTCCCTACCGAGTTTCTTAAGCAAGATGGCGTTCAGCGAGTGGTGATGATTGAGGATCGATTTTTATGCCAGCATTTTGCCTACCATCAGCAAAAGCTGGTCCTTGTTCTGACCGCCATGCGCGCCTATGCCCAGGATCTGCGCGAGCAGGGGTTTGAGGTCAGCTATACCGCCATGGGTCAGCACGATGCGGCCTCGGTAAACCCGGCTGATGCTGGGAGCGCTATCCCCAGCCCAGAGGACTTTGCGAACAGGCTAGCGGATGTTTTGTCTTCCTTTGGGGTTACCGAGGTGCTGCGCTTTGAAGTGGAAGGTAAGGCTATGGAGCGCCGGCTGACGCGGCTTTTTCAGCAGCTTGGCCTTGCTGAGCGGGTATTACCGTCGCCTATGTTTTTGTGCGCTCGGGAAGACTTCGCGGAGTTCTTACAAAACAGAAAAAAACCGCAAATGGCGGCCTTTTATAAGATCCAGCGCAGCCGCTGGAATGTGTTGATGGAAGGCGACGGCAGTCCAAGGGGCGGGCGCTGGAGCTTTGATGAGGACAATCGGAAAAAACTGCCCAAAGATAACCAGCCGCCCGAGCTGGCAGCCGTGGACGAACATGCGGAACTGGCAGCGGTGCAAAGCCTGGTGCGCCAGCAGTTTGCAGATCACCCTGGCTGTGCGGATGATT
>CAZWQK010000211.1:0-3872 GCA_964635835.1 uncultured Pseudomonadales bacterium | reverse complement strand
TTGACTGGCTATCGCGGCCTTCCAAGCAAAAGCTGTCTCTACCGTGTCGCAGGGCCGCCAGGTGGCCAGGTTAGGCGTCGTGCGTAGATTCGCCAGCTGCTCCACCGGCTGATGCGTGGGTCCGTCCTCGCCTACCGCCACCGAGTCGTGGGTGTAAACAAAAATATTGGGTATCTGCATGAGAGCCGCCAAACGCACGGCGTTGCGGGCATACTCCATGAAGATCAGAAACGTGCCGGTAAAGGGTCGGTAGCCGCCATGGAGCAAAATGCCATTGCTGATCGCTGTCATCCCGAACTCACGCACGCCGTAGCTCAGGTACTGATCATCTTCGGCCTCGCTCCAGCGAGTGTTGTTTGAACCGGTCAAATCCGCTGAACCACCGAAAAGCTCGGGCAGGCCTTGGGCCACGGCGCCAATGGCCGCCTGCGAAGACTTGCGGGTTTCAAGGTCCGTCATGCTGGCCTGCTGCTCTGCTGCAAAAGCGTCAATGCCCGCCTGCCAATTCGCCGGCAGCTCACTGCGCATACGCCGCGCGAATTCCTCAGCTGCAGCCGGATTAGCAACGCCGTAGGACTGCATCTGCTGTTCCCAGGCCTGCTGGGCTTGAGCGCCGGCTTCGCGCTGATTCCAAGCTTCGGCAATATCTGCGGGAATTTCCCAATCTCCTGCGGTCCAGCCTAGCTCTTTCTTCGTCAGCGCAATCTCGTCTTGACCCAACACCGAACCATGGGCGCCGGCAGTACCGCGCTTATTCGGCGATCCGAAGCCGATCACCGTCTTGCAGCACACCAGAGTTGGCCGCCCATCAGTTTTGACTGCGGCAGATAGGGCACTGGAAATCTCATTGGCATCGTGCCCATCGACGTTGCGAATTACTCGCCAGCCGTAGGCCTCGAAACGAGCCGGAACATCTTCTCCAAACCATTCACTGACGTCGCCATCAATGGAGATCCCGTTATCGTCATACAGGCAGATCAGCTTGGACAGTCCCAGGGTCCCTGCTAACGAGGCTGCTTCGTGGGAGATACCCTCCATCAAGCAACCATCGCCGGCGATGACCCATGTACGGTGATCAACGATGCTGTGATCCGGCGTATTAAACGTTGCGGCCAGCTTTTGCTCGGCCAGCGCCATACCAACGGCCATGGCAAAACCTTGGCCCAGGGGACCTGTGGTGGTCTCAACCCCGGGGCACTCCCCAAATTCCGGATGACCTGCGGTCTTGGCGTGCAGCTGCCGAAAGTCCTTCAGGTCTTGCAGGCTAACGTCATAGCCCGTCAGATGAAGCAAGGCATAAAGGAGCATGGATCCGTGCCCGTTCGACAGCACAAAGCGATCCCGGTCAAACCAGCTAGGATCATTGGGGTTGTGTTTGAGAAAATCTCGCCACAAGACTTCCGCTACATCCGCCAGGCCCATGGGCGCGCCAGGGTGTCCACTGTTGGCTGCTTGCACAGCGTCCATTGCCAACACCCGTATGGCATTAGCGAGAGCAAATCGTGACGGCATAAATTTTCTCTTTAAATCGAGGCGACTATTGTCCTTGTTTTGCCACCCTTGCTGCAAACTTTCTGATTCAAAAAACAAAATAAACCGCCCGTCCGGCGAAAATTACCGACCCTTAACACCAAAACAGAAACCCAGTAGAATCCTGCCCGTCGATAGGCACGTGCCCGAGGAGAGCCGTGCCAATCAACGGTGTTTTCGCTTTTTACCGGTGCCCAGACCTTAACTACGCCACCCCAGTTCACTCCCTGCCCACCAACAAGGAGCCGCCATGCCTACTACGACTTTATTTACCTCGGAATCTGTCTCTGAAGGCCACCCGGACAAAGTAGCCGACCAAGTATCCGATGCCGTCGTCGACGCCATGCTCAGCCAGGACCCAGAGTCCCGCGTCGCCTGCGAAACCATGATCAAGACCGGGATCGTTATTCTTGCGGGCGAAATTCGCAGTGACGCGCAAGTCGATTTTGACAAACTGGCGCGGCAGGTTATTGCCCGCATCGGCTATAACGGCCCCGAAATCGGCTTCGATCCGGAGTCCTGCACCGTGATCAACGCTCTTGGACAGCAAAGCCCGGACATCGCTCAGGGCGTGGACGAAACCCAGAGTCATGAGCAAGGGGCTGGTGACCAAGGGCTGATGTTTGGCTATGCCACTAACGAAACTGACGTGCTCATGCCGGCTCCCATTGTGTACTCCCACCGACTGGTGCAGCAGCAAGCCAAAGCAAGGCGCAGCGGATTGTCGTTTTTACGACCCGATGCTAAGAGCCAGCTAACTTTTCGTTACGACGATTCCGGCAGGCCAACGGGTATTGACGCCGTGGTGCTGTCGACCCAGCACTCCCCCGATGTCGACCAGAAGACGCTACGGGAGGCCGTTATGGAAGAAATTATCAAGCCGGTACTGCCGCAGAATTGGGTGTCTGAGGAGACCCAGTTCCACATCAACCCCACGGGCCAATTCATTATTGGCGGACCGGTTGGAGACTGCGGCCTGACCGGGCGCAAAATCATCGTGGACACCTATGGCGGCATGGCTCGACACGGCGGCGGTGCTTTCTCCGGGAAAGACCCCTCCAAAGTTGACCGATCCGCTGCCTATGCCGGCCGCTACGTAGCGAAAAACATCGTTGCTGCGGGATTAGCCGAGCGCTGCGAACTCCAGGTCAGCTACGCCATCGGCGTGGCTGAACCCACCTCCATCAGCATTGACACCTATGGCACCGGCAAATTGTCCGATAACGAAATCGTTCAACTTGTGCGTGAACACTTTGATTTGAGGCCCAAAGGCTTAATCGCGATGCTGGATCTCAAGCGTCCCATTTATGAACAAACCGCTGCCTATGGCCACTTCGGTCGCACCGGTGACGACTTCACTTGGGAGCGCACCGATAAAGCAGAGGCCTTGGCAGCAGCCATTGCCTAAACCGGGGATCCCGATGATAAGTTCCCCTGTTACCGGGGCATCATCAGGAACCCATCATGGCGCAACAGCTACCGAGCGAGAGCAACCGGCTACCCAGAGGCCTGAGCTTCGAGTTTTTCCCGCCGAAAACCGACGAAGGCATCCAGCGACTGGTGGCTGGCCCTGCAGCCAGGCTTGCCGCGTTCAAACCTGACTTCTTCTCGGTAACTTACGGTGCTGGTGGTACCACTCGTCAAGGCACCGCCGCGCTGGTTGGTCAGTTGCTGGATGCGGGCAGGCCCTGCGTACCCCACCTGTCATTTGGCGGTAGCACCACGCAAGAACTCAATGCCTTGATCGATCAATACCGTGAGCTTGGTGTCACCCAACTGCTGTGTCTGCGGGGAGATGCGTCGTCCGAAGGAACCCATCCACCCATTTACGCAAAGGAACTGGTTCAACACGTCAAAGCACGCTACGGGGACCACTTTGAATTAACCGTTGCCGCTTATCCGGAAGTGCACCCAGATGCCCGCTGCGCCAAGGAGGACTTACACTACTTTGCTGACAAGGTGCGAGCCGGTGCCAGTGCCGCGATAACCCAGTACTTTTACGTCCCGGAAGCCTACGAGAATTTTTTGCAGCAGTGTGAAAAGGTAGGCTTGTCTATTCCCATCCACGTCGGGGTAATGCCCATTACCAATATTGACTCGTTAGAGCGCTTCAGCGCGAAAGCGGGCGCCGACATTCCGCGATGGCTTTCCAAGTCCATGGCGAACTACGCCGATCAAGAAAAAGATCTCATCGCCTTCGGTGTGGAGGTGGTGACCAACCTTTGCGAGAAACTGCTGCAAATAGGCGCTCCTGGGCTACACTTCTACACTCTTAATCGTTGGGGTGCGAGTAGCCAAATTTGCCGTAATCTGGGCTTTCTCGAAGGATAATTTGTCACGTC
>CAZWQK010000210.1:0-3894 GCA_964635835.1 uncultured Pseudomonadales bacterium | reverse complement strand
ACTGCTTGGCGCGGCGACGCTCGGTTTCGTCCATGGCCGCGCGCATGGAGCCAGTCACGCTGTCCGCGTATAAAATCACCCGACCATGGGCATTACGAGCCGCACGACCCATGGTTTGAATCAACGATCCTTCTGAGCGCAGGAATCCTTCTTTGTCTGCGTCCAGTACCGCCACCAGGCTGACTTCGGGCATGTCTAGCCCCTCTCTCAGCAAGTTAATCCCTACCAGTACGTCAAATTCACCCAGGCGCAGGTCTCGAATAATCTCCATGCGCTCTACGGTGTCGATGTCTGAATGCAGGTAGCGAACGCGTATGTCGTGCTCGCCAAGGTAATCGGTTAAGTCCTCGGCCATCCGCTTGGTCAGGGTTGTAACCAGTACCCGCTCGTTGCCGGCAATAACGTTTTGTATTTCGCCCAACAAGTCATCGACTTGGCTGGTGGCGGGCTTAACCTCCACCGGCGGATCAACTAACCCTGTGGGCCGCACCACCTGCTCAATAATCGGCGCGTTTTGCTGACTTTCGTATTTCCCCGGCGTCGCGCTAACAAAAATAGTTTGTGGCGCTAGCCGCTCCCACTCCTCAAAGCGCAAAGGACGGTTGTCCAGTGCAGAGGGCAGTCGGAAGCCGTAGCCAACCAAGGTTTCTTTACGCGAGCGGTCGCCCTTAAACATCGCGCCAATCTGGGGCACGGTAACGTGGGACTCATCCAAGATCAGCAACGCATCGTCGGGCAAGTAGTCAAACAGGGTTGGTGGCGGCTCACCGGGGCCGCGTCCGGATAGATAGCGGGAGTAATTCTCGATACCCGAGCAGTAGCCCAGCTCCTGGATCATTTCCAGATCAAAGCGGGTTCGCTGCTCCAGGCGCTGGGCCTCCACCAGTTTGTTCGCCGCCGTCAGCTCCTTAACTCGCTCGACCAATTCTTCTTTTATATCATCCAACACCCGCACCACCCGCTCGCGCGGCGTGACGTAATGGCTTTTGGGAAAAATGGTGTACCTGGGGAGTTTGTTCAGCACCTCTCCGGTAAGCGGGTCAAAGATCGAAATCTCTTCGATCTCATCGTCGAACAGACCTATACGTACCGCTTCTTTTTCCGATTCTGCAGGAAACACATCGATAACGTCGCCGCGGACTCGGTAGGTGCCTCGTGCAAAAGCAACGTCATTGCGCTCGTACTGCAGCTCAGTTAGTCGGCGCAGGATATCCCGCTGGGCCATCCGATCTCCTCGATCCAGATGCAGCACCATCTGCAGGTAAGACTGGGGATCCCCAAGACCGTAGATGGCTGATACGGATGCCACGATGATGGCGTCGCGTCGCTGCAGCAGCGCCTTGGTAGCCGATAGCCGCATCTGCTCGATGTGGGCGTTTACCGACGAGTCTTTTTCAATGTAAGTATCTGAAGCCGGCACGTAGGCTTCGGGCTGATAGTAGTCGTAATAGGAAACGAAATACTCCACGGAGTTGTTCGGAAAAAACTCCTTAAACTCGCCGTATAGCTGGGCTGCCAGGGTTTTGTTGGGAGCCATAATCAAGGCCGGCCGCTGCAGCCGCGATATGACGTTGGCGATAGAAAAGGTTTTACCGGAACCCGTAACCCCCAATAGCGTTTGGTGGGCCAGGCCGGCCTCAATACCATCGACGAGCGTATCGATGGCACGAGGTTGATCGCCCGCCGGGCTGAAGGCGCTGACGACTTCTATTTTGGGCGACGATTCAGACACGGCGCTGGCGACTAGTCTTCTTTGCCATCCGACTCATCCGCAGGGGCTTCATCCGCCTCAGCAGTGTCCGCTGGCTCTGCTGCATCGGCTTCTTCAACAGCTTCTTCTGGGACCTCTTCTGTCCCCTTTTCTGCCCCCGCTTCTACAGCTTCCTCTGAGGTGGCTTCCGCCGCCTCATCCGCTGCTTCTTCTACCGGCTCCGGCGCGGGTGGTAGCGCTGCCTTGATCAGATCATTGGCGACCAGAATGGCAACCTTGTCATCACCATTGATGGCTTTTTTGTCCGCACCCTCTACTGCGTAGCGACCATCGCGACGCTGATAGATTGTGTACTCATCATTTTTTACAACGACTTTCATCGACTTCTCCAATAATTTGTTGTTACTTTGCCCTGGCGGCGTAACCGCAGGGGGGCGCAGGCTACCCTGTCATCGCTGGAGGTTAAAGCCTATAAGGTTTGCAAAACGTTAATTGGCCATAGCTATAGCCTTATAACCATTTTAAAGGTTGCAGGCCTCGCAATAGGTCCATAGATCCCTATAATCGCCGCCTTCCAACCTCGGTCAGGATTTCACATGGCGGCATTGGTCGAAGAGCAGGTTACAGACATTACCCATTGGAACGATACCTTGTTCTCGTTCAAAACCACTCGCTCGGACAGCTTTCGCTTCGCCAACGGCCACTTTGTCATGCTTGGGCTGCGGGTCGATGGTAAACCATTGCTCCGTGCCTACTCCATCGCCAGCGCGAATTACGATGAGTTCCTGGAATTTTTCTCCATCAAAGTGCCGGACGGACCACTGACGTCTCGTCTTCAGCACCTTGAGATTGGTGATACGGTACTTGTCAGCAAGAAGCCCGTGGGGACACTGGTTATTGACGATCTGAATCCGGGCAAGCGCTTGGTACTGCTCTCCACCGGCACCGGCTTGGCACCCTTTTTGAGTATCACCAAGGACCCCGAGGCCTACGAGCGCTTTGACGAAATTTTGCTCGTGCACTGCGTGCGTGAAAAAAGCGAGTTGGCGTACTACGACTATTTCAAAGATACCCTGCCGAATGACGAGATCCTCGGCGAGATGATCGCACCGAAGCTGACCTATCTGCCCACGGTGACTCGGGAAGCTTTTGAGACTCAGGGTCGTATCACCCATCTGATGGATAACGGCACGCTGAATCTCGACCCGGCCACGGATCGGATCATGCTCTGCGGCAGCCAGGATATGCTGCGGGATGTGAGCGCCGCCCTCGACGCACGCGGCTTCGTTGCATCACCCGGCCAAGGACAGCCCGGCGACTATGTCCTTGAACGGGCCTTCGTCGAACAGTAAGCCGATTGGCTGGTGGTATTCGGCCGCCAGCCAAGACTCCGGGCACAGGCTGCCCAAGCCTCGAAGAGACCTTCGCAGCCCCTCCCCTTGAACGATACAAGACCCCAATGCTTAGGCACCGCATCGGTGGCCCCGTATTCAAGCACCTCATTAAGCGTTACTTAACGTAACAAACTGTTGCGTTGCTCCCAGTCTGCGGCGTACTATCGGGTTTTGGTCTGACCAAATTGGTCTGACCTGCCGACCTGGTTCGGCAGCTACCATGATAAAAGCGCTAATGATCACGGAAATGAGACAGGTCAAGCAGACACGTAGTGAGCATCAAAAGTAACCAAGTAGCCGACGCCCTGATTCGCGATATCTTGACTGGGCGCTATCGTCCTGGGGAACGCTTGCCTTCCGAGCGAGACCTGGTGGAGCGCTTCGACGCCAACCGCGGTGCCGTGCGTGAAGCCATGGCCAAAGTCGCCCAGCTGGGGTTAGCAGAAGTGCAGCCCGGGGGTGCCCGAGTCCGTCAGCGAGAGTTTGCCAGCCTGGACACCATTGGGTACCTCATGGCGCAAACGGATCTACCAGATCCGGCTTTGGTGGATCAGATCTTCGTTGTGTTCAACAACCTCCTCTGCGTTGCCGCAACCCAAGTTGTGGAAAGCGCCTCGGATGAAACCATCGCCGAGGTGCGGCGCTACTTGCTGCCGCTCCTGGGCCTGGACACCACCGACAGAGAACACGGTGAGGCGCGATTTGCTCTGATGCAGCACATTATGCAAGCCAGCGAAAATTTGCCGCTGCAATTGATTGCGCGAACCCTGTACGAGCAGATCGCACCAA
>CAZWQK010000209.1:0-3896 GCA_964635835.1 uncultured Pseudomonadales bacterium | reverse complement strand
GCCGCAAAGGACACCAGCATGGCCCGCATGCGGAAGTTGATCCAGCCGGTGGCGGTGAGGTAGCGCATGCAGGCGTCAATAAAGGGGTAGCCGGTCTGACCGGTTTGCCAGGCTCGAAACTTCGCTTCATCGAAGTCATCTTCACGCAGACCGTCGCAGCTGCGCGCCATATTCCGGAATTCCAGTTCAGGTTCGCTTTCGAACTTTTGCATGAAATGGCAGTGCCAATGCAGCCGGCTCTGAAATGCGGCCAAGGCTTTGGGCCAAGTGCCCCGGTCGGCCGCAGGCCAGGCTTTGACGGCGGATTGTGTTTGCCAGGTGCGCTGCGCGACGGTGCGCATGGAAATGCGGCCGCTGGCCAGCTGTGTACTCAGCCGTGAACAAGCATCCCTAGCACTGATAGGGCTGGACATCTTAAGGTGGTACTCCTCGCCCCGGTTGTACAAAAAGGAGCTTAGGGTGTCGTCGGGGCTGGCAATTTGAAAGTCTGGCAGTGGCTGTTTCAGCGCTGGCTCCCAGCCTTGCCAGTCATCAGTACTTGGTGCGGTGCGCCAGGCAACAGTGTTTGGCAATTCGTGCAGCGGCGCGCTCATGAACTGTCGCCAGCGCTTGGCCCAGCCATCGCGGTCGTGCTGACCCCGAAATACGCCAAACTGGGGAAACTCCGTAAAGTCGATATCCCTGGTCATGCACCATTGGGTGATGGCTTTGTCTCGATCAAACGTCCACTGTTCGCCGATCTCTTCATGGGCGAGCAGCGCAAAGTGGCCCAGTTCCTGCTGCAGTGCGCCAAGCACTGAATCCACGGCGCCAATCCGCACACAGAGGGTTCCGCCCAAGCCCTGCAAGTTGCGCTGTAAATCATCCAGCGACTGGCGTATTAACTGCCAGTGCCGGGTTGAGTAGCTGGGTTGCTGCCAAAGACTTGGCTCAATGATGTAAAGGGGCAGCACCGGGCCCCGGGAAGCTGCAGCTGCCAGTGCGCCATGATCGTCTACGCGCAGGTCGCGTTTAAACCAGACAACTTGAGTGACGGACATCAAACGATCCGGGCCACGCTGACCGCTGACCTCGAACCCCAGGCTACAAGCTTGAGCCAGATCCGCAAGGGCAACGGCAGGCGGCGGTTTAATCTTCCCGCGGCGTCCCGCTGATGCTGAACTTCGTCCTCACGGCACCGGCGCAACAGAGGCTCAATGTGTTCGGGAATGTCTTCGCCGGTCGAGGCGCTGAGCTGGGCTAGCTGCGCAGCGTAGTGCTTATCAACAAAGGTCTCTACCGTTGCAATGGTGGCAAACACCCATTCACTGCTGATGGCCGCCGGCAGCGCTCCAATGAGCCAGCCTGAGATCCGCCAGGGCCACTGTAGCCGCGAGCGAAACCGCGGCGCCACCAATCCCTCCATAATGGTTAGGTGCTCGCGCTCGGTAGCCAGGTGGTCCAGGGCGAAGCTGCGGACGGCGGGGTCCCTGGTGACGCGCAAAATACCCTGATAGATCTCCACAGCGCCTAACTCGCCGGCGTGATCCGAGCGCAACTCGGCCTGTAGCCAGGGCGGTAATCGGGTGGCGGCTGCGCTGGGTGTAATGGTGGGGGTTTTTGGCATGGCGGAATGCTACAAAAGCGCCGGGTTAAAAACTGATGCTCATATCAACCCGGCCTTAGACACGCCCGGTTTTGCTGTAAATTTTGTGGGTGAAAAAGATGCCCTTGGGGATCTGGTTTTGGGTAACATTTCCGGCAAACAGGGCGAAGGGGCAGATTTTGGCATCAAGCAAGGAAACAAAGTACTCGGTCTGCACGGTATGCGACATCGGTTGTCAGCTGCGTACCGAGGCGGTAGACGGCAAGGTCTCCCGAGTGATCGCCCAGAACAATCCCGCTTTGGCCCATAACATTCAAGCATCTGACTGGAAAACGGATGCGGCGGTTGAGGAGCATGCGGCGCGATGATTCGACGATCAAACATTCGACACAGCCTGCTGGAGTTGCGTGCCCGGGTCGTCACGGGCCTGGCCAATCGCATGTTTCGAAACGGCATGAGGCAACACAAGCAAACCCATGCTGTTCCTGGGCGGCCGGCGAGTGAATAGTGAATGGATTGACTTCACCCAAGAGGTCCCAGGCAGATGAAGCTGCGGCTGCTGGATAACACCTTACGCCTACGATTGGATCGACGCGAAGTGGACGCTCTGGGTCAAGGTGAGCCCCAAGGCGCGGTGACCCAGTTTCCCGGGGGTGAGGAATTTGCTTATCGAATCGAACCGACTTCAGGAGCAGTTGCCGCCGCAGCCAATGCCCAAGGCATTACCGTGTTTGTGCCTGCTCTGCAGCTCCAAGCCTGGGCGCAAGACGATCAGCAGGTCGGGATTCGAGAATGCTTGCCGCTCGCGGCGGGGTCGCTGACATTGCTGATTGAAAAGGATTTTGAGTGTCTTGAGCCGCGCAGCGGCGAAGACCAAAGCAACCGTTTCGTTAATCCTAAGGCAAGATAGTATTCAAGAGCTTGCGGGATAAGTGCAGGGTGTGACACGAGCAGACCAGCATTCTCAGGCTAGACCAATCATCGTCGCCGTGAGAGTCAGCACAATAGCAGATCAGGCTTTGCCCTCTAGCTGAGCCTCGCCGAATGCTTTCATAGCGAATAACACAGGTCGAAGTTCTAGGCCTGTCTGTGTGGGAATATATTCGTAGCGCGGGGGTTTCTGGTGATACTGCTGTTTTGCAAGAAGACCCAGATTTACCAGCTTTTTCAGGCGATCTGCCAATAGATTTGTCGGGATGCGCTCTGGGCTGTTAGCAAACTCCGCAAAGGTCTTGCGCCCCAAGACCAGGGCGTCGCGCATGATAAGCAGCGTCCACTTGTCTCCAACAAGATCCAGGGATCTTGAAACCGGGCAGTGGGATCTGAACTTGATGTTGGTGAGATTTGCTTTGGATTTCATTTGCACAGTCTTTGGCGATCGTTCCGTCGCGCCGCCGGGGGCGTAGTGTAAGCGCAGAAAACACGACAAAGCCAGCATTGCGCAGATCAAGATAATCGGTGTCCCTTAGAATTCCTCAGCGACTGAGAGGTCTTTTCGTCTGGCGAACTGTTCGCGTGCTGCATTTCTTCTTGCGCGGTTTATCACTTTAAAATTAAAAAAGACCAACCTGAGATTTGCACGGTGGCCTGCTTAAGCATCGGTAACGGGTGGCTAAACGGCTCCAGCAAATTCCTGAGTTTTGTGAGTTAACCAATGAGTCAATCGTCCCCGCTAATTGATGCGCCCTTAGCGCCGACCATGTTCCGGCTTGCAGTCCCGGGCGTAGTCGGGGCTCTGTTAACTTGCTTGCCGGGTTTGATTGAAGCCAGTTTCCTCAAAGAATCCGGTGCGCAGGCCTTGGCGTCTGTAGCTCTGGTTTACCCCTTAGTGATCTTATGCGGCATGTTTTCGGCAGGTGCCTTTGGGCCCTGGCGGACCTGGCTTAGGGATGATCCGGCGCGCTACCTGTAACCGGCCTCGGACAAGGGATTTTGCGATTGGGCCACAAGATAGTTTGCCCGGCTCTTGTTCTTGAGCGACTATATTGCGTGTTCTCCGTTTGCCGCATAACGCGATATCCGTGGCGCTTAGCGGGGTAAGGGTCAATACGGATTTCGCATATAAAGGACACACTTTGAACGGGCACGTTGCAAACTCTGGCCAACTCCCAAGCGATGCTTCCAAGCAGGCAATCGACTACGAGGTGCTGTCTTACCTCATTCAACTTTACGGTGCTGCCCAAGGTCAGCGTTTGCATCAGGATCTCAGCGATAGGGCTAGTCAGACCGCTGCGCTGATTAACAGCGCGGGGCCAGCAACGGCTGCTTCGGAAGCCCTGTTGATTTGCTATGGCGACAGTTTGCATCGTGG
>CAZWQK010000208.1:0-3903 GCA_964635835.1 uncultured Pseudomonadales bacterium | reverse complement strand
CGATGCCTAATGTTTTGGCCGCTGCGTCCAACCGCAAATCAAAGGGCAGATCAAACAATATGGCGTGGCTGGCCTCTGCGGTGAGCCAGACGTTGCGCGCGATTTCCGACTCTAATTGGCCGCCACTCCAGCCCGCGTATCCGCGTGCTACCAGGAACTGTTCCGGGCCCTGGTCGTCTGCGATCGCGCGCAGGGACTCCAAAGAACTGGTTAGGTGAATGCCTTCGCTGACGGTTAGGGACGACTCGTAAATAGCCTCGCCGCCGTAAAGCATGAAACCACGATCCTGGGACACCGGGCCGCCGGCGATGACCGGGTTTTCGATCCAGCGTTGATGGGGTTGCAGGCCAAGGTTAGTGAGCAGCTCGAATACGCTAAGGTCCGAGGGCTGATTGACTACGATGCCCATGGCGCCGTCGCTACTGTGCTCACAAATGAAGGTGAGGGTTGCCGCGAAATAATCTCGCTGTAGCGTGGGCATGGCGAGAAGAAAGTGGTTGGTTAGATTCATAGCGTTTTAGTACACAGGCTTGTGTTTTTGCTTTTCTTAGTCAATTGAGGCGCTGCGGCGACTAAACTGCCAAGAGCGCGTGAAGGATAACTGATCATAGCGCTTCCGCATCTCGACGTTGAAGGGTTGATATGGGGCCGCCTGATGAACGGTAGCTAAAGCCGCCTCATCGAGAGCTGGATGCCCGGAAGAGCGCAGCAGCGACGCCTCCAGCAGCCGTCCGGTGTGGTGAATAACCACTTTAAGCGTCAGTTCACCCTGAAGATTTCCCTCCGGGTAATTGTTGGATCCAATGCGCTCGCATTTTCGCCGCCACATGGCGAGGTAAGCGCTCTCGGCGCTGCTAAGCCCTCCTGGGTTGTTCAGCCGGCGCACTCGACTGTCGCCAAGTTCCTGTTGTCGTTGGTCATCCAAAGCCGCGATTTGTTGCGCGACCCGACTTGGATCTAAGAACGGCATTGGTTGTGGCCGCGGTCTTACCGGCACTAACTCTTGGGGTGCTGCTTCAGGTGTGCGGGCGGATTCGAGGATTTTTGCCTGCTGAGGTTCTGCTACCGGCACTGGCGCGCCGGGCACTGGCAAGGTTTGTTGCGCTATTTGATCTGCATTGGTCTTTTGCGTTGCCTGCTGGGTTACCGGATCACCACCCCGCTTCAGTTCCAGGGTCAGGGGAGGCGCGACGACGGGCGCTGTCTTAGTAGGCAAATTTAGCCCCAGCAGGACAATGACATGTGCGCCAATCGCAAGAAATAGGGTAAAGAAAAGCCGATCCGTTGCGACATGCATGATGGTCAAACCGCGCCTCAGGCGAGTAACGAATCCATTAAGTCTCCTGCGATATCCAGACCAAACTGGCTATCCAGCTCGCGCACGCAGGTCGGGCAGGTGACGTTAATCTCTGTCAGATAATCACCGATCACGTCGATACCGACGAAGAGCAGGCCGCGCTTTTGCAATTCCGGGCCAATCTGCTCGGCGATCCATCGGTCCCGATCCGTGAGCGGTCGGCCTTCGCCTCTACCGCCGGCGGCTAGATTGCCCCGGGTTTCACCGGCGGATGGAATTCTTGCCAGTGCGTAAGGCACCGGCTTGCCGTTAACAATAAGAATTCTTTTGTCGCCGTCGACAATCTCTGGCAGATACACCTGCCCCATGATTTGTTCTTTGCCGCTATCGGTCAGCGTCTCGAGCACCACGGAAAGGTTCGGATCCGACTCCATGACCCGAAAAATGGAGGCCCCACCCATGCCATCAAGCTTTTTGAACACCACGTTTTTATGCTCTGAGTGAAAGCGCTTCAGGGCGTCCATGCTGCGGCTGACGATCAGCGGCGGACAGCATTGCGGAAAGGTTGTTGCGAATAGTTTTTCGTTGCAGTCCCGCAGGGCGCCGGGCCGGTTGACGACTCTCACCCCCTCTTTTTCCGCCATTTCGAGCAGGTAGGTGGTGTAGATGTACTCCATGTCAAAGGGCGGGTCTTTGCGCATCATGACAATGTCCATGTCCGACAGCGGCCGTTGCTGAGCGTCACCTAAGTGGTACCAAGGAGCCGCCCCGTTGGCCACGGTGGCAGGATCTAGCTGCGCCGCAAATCCGCTATCCAAGGTGAGTGATCGCAAACTAGCCTGCACCTGGGCATCGCAAATCATCAGGTCCTCCTGGCGAAAATAGAATACCTCCAGACCGCGCAGCTGTGCGGCGCGAATCATGGCGAGGGTAGAGTCCTTTTTGATCGCTAGGGATTCGATTGGATCCATCAAAAAAGCGATATTGGTCATGGTGGGTTCCGCCGCTAGGAAAAGCGCTACGGTAACGATTGTTGGGCCAAAGACGCAAATAGATTGCACGGTCTGGTCTTTCGTTGCGCCCTTTTCTGGAGCCAGCGCCCGAGACGGGTATGATGCAGAGCACGCGCGGTTATTCTTCAGCCGAGCCACTTTGAGAGTGAGTTGCCATGCCGACCTCCAGCACAGCGGAAAAAATAAAACACCTGCGGCAAGAATATGAGCGTGGCCTGCTATCGATCATCGTTGATGCAAACCGGCGCGATGGCTTTGCGGTGATGGACCGCACGGTGGGCGAAGTTGCAGCGTTAACGGCCGCTCCCGCTCGGTGGCAGCGCATTCGTCAGTGGCTGTCGGCTCAGCACTCTGGTCGGCTTTCGGTGACCAGCGATACCTTTGCTCTGCTCAGAGACTTAGGCAGAATCCTGAAATATCTAGACCGCCAGGCGGACCAAGCAGGCCAACTCCCTCTTAGCGCAGACATGCTGTTAACCCCATTACTGATTAGGGTTCGCATGGATCTCGCCCCCGTGGAGAGCGTAAGCCACCTTGAGGCTAACTGGCTGCAAGCGCTTCATAACGTGGTCACGGCATTCAATGCCTGGCATCCGCAAGCGCAAGAGCCTAAACAGCCGCTGGAAAAGCTGCGCGAGTGCTTTGCTCAGGTGCATGAGTTTGCTCAGTCGCTCTCCTGGGATGACGCCAAAGAAATCAGTGATTCGCTCATCAACATGCTAGACCGTCTCTTAGATGGCACGCTTACAGCAACCGATGACCACCCCAGCGTTGCTTGGTCGGCCCTGGTCCTTCTTGAGTCACTTTCGGTGCCGAAAGCCGACTCGCCTCAAGATTCACAAATCGACGATGCAGCCTATGAGCGAGTTATTGAACGAGCCGATGTATTGGCATCTGGCGGCAGTTTTGCCGGTGCGGACCCAGACCCGTTGCTACAAGGTGTCGCGCTTGCTACCGGTGCGTCGGCGGCATCCGTTAACGCCCAGCTCGCCACGGTGCTGGAGACCATTCCCCCGTTGGTGGCCGACACCTTAGGTGAAAGAGATGACGCGCCCACGGACCAGGAGCTGCGGGCGGATTTATCCCAGCTGGCGCATCTTGCGCAAAAGCTGCTTGGCCGTTTTGATCCAGATTAACGCCAGTCTTTTAATCCCAACCTTTTAGCTCCAACCTTGGGCCTGCTGTATCAGCGCCAGGGCCACCCCAGGCATGGTCTCGGCCCTGAGCACTGTCGGACCAAGGCGATAGATCGCCACTTGGCTTTGCTCAAACAATGCTCGCTCGTCCTCGCTCCAGCCACCTTCTGGCCCAATGAAGAGCAGGCGAGGCGCTGCTTCTAGCACTGCAGGCAACGTTTCTCCGTGCGGATCAAAGACGACGCTTATCATGTCCTTGGACAGCTGACTCAAAACGTCACCCGTTGCGTCAGGGCCGTGCAGCATTGGCATCCACAGGCGTCCGCACTGTTCACAGGCTGACGCGATAATGCGCCGCCAATGCTGGAGTTTTTGCGCTAAGCGCTCGCCTTTGAGCGGCACATTGCTGCGCTGAGCCTGCAGCAGCCAAATGTCTTTGGCCCCCAGCTCTACCGCT
>CAZWQK010000207.1:0-3908 GCA_964635835.1 uncultured Pseudomonadales bacterium | reverse complement strand
TTCCGGCCCCTGTCTCCAGCAGATATCGAGCGCATTGCCAAACTGCAATTGGATTTGCTCAATAACCGGTTGGTAGACCAGGAGCTGTCACTGACGCTGAGTCCGAAAACCCTGGAGATGCTCTGCGAAGCCGGTTACGACCCAGTATACGGAGCGCGACCGTTAAAGCGTGCAATTCAGCGAATGGTCGAGAACCCTCTGGCGGAGGCGTTGCTGAGTGAGGGCTTTGAGCCGGGTGCTGAACTCTTAGGCGATTGGAATGGCGATAAGCTGGAGATATCCCAGGCGCTCCAATCCAGTACCTAAATAGCGTATTGTATAGATATACAGTACATGATATTTATACAGTATGAATCGCAGCAAATTACATCAACGGTCCAGCAAGGTGCCCATGCAGTTGGCTTTGGGGCAGGAGTTTCAAGTGCAACCCTGCCCTCAAGAAGCAGCTGCGGAACATTGGAGGGCGGTTTATCGGCTGACTCGGGAGCTGCGGCACAGACCTAAAAAGACGCGGGCACTTGGTGGCCCTGCAAACGGTAATAGCGCGAGCAGGGGGCTGAAGAGTGTGGCCAAGGCGAGTCACCAGCAAGTTCAAGGACAGCAGGTTAAAGGACAGCAGGTTAAAGGGCAGCAACAACGGACAGACCAACAATTGAAAAGGCAGCAAGAGCTGCTTTGGCAGCTGCCTGAGGTGCTTGAGGTGCCAAAGGTGCCAAAGTTGGAGCCCTGTGGACTGGAAGAGATTTCCCGGTTCGACAAAGCCGCCAGCAACCAATCCCTTTTCGACCAGGCCGCGGGTTTAGCCGATGAGACTCAAACGGGCCGAGCCATTTGCCGACACCTGATTGCGGCCCTGCGCATTCAACAAGCGGCAGAAGAAAATCGTCCTCCCCAAAGTTAGTGGTCTCTGAGTAGCTAACGCCAGATCAGTAACGCTTTCCCTCACCGCTAACAGCGCTCTTGGGTCACGACCGCAAAAACTTAAAGACAACAAACTTGAAACAATAAAGTAGAACCTGCCCAAGCAGTCGCAAGTACCCAGAGATTCACAATCAAGAAGCGCCCGTCACCCCTGCCATTCCGCAGCAACCCGGTTATGATGGCCCTCTTATGCGCCTATGCGAACTTGGCTCCAAAGCTAGTGATGCGGGCGCTCGTGCAGGAAGACGAGGTGATGGTGTGACGACGGCAATCGACATGGCGCTGACCGGAGTTCTAGATCGGCCCACACAACCGGTAATGTTAGAGCGGCCCTTTGAGATAGCAGAACTGCCAACACCGGCTTTGGTTTTGGATAGGCCCATCATGAACGCCAATATCCAGAGAATGGCCGATCATCTAGCGATTCATCAAAAAGGCTTTCGACCCCATGCGAAAACACACAAGTGCCCGGCCATAGCTGAGATTCAAATGGCGGCTGGCGCCGAGGGCATCTGCACAGCCAAAGTCAGCGAGGCCGCGGTGATGCTGAATGCGGGTATTTCTTGCGTCTTGATAACCTCCCCCGTCGCCACCAGGCAAAAGGCTCGCGTGGTCAATGCTATCGCCACGGAACAAGCGCAACTTTTGCTGGTTGTGGATTCTGTCGTTGGCTTTGAAGCACTGGATGCAGAGATTGCGTCGGACAAAAGGTTGGGGGTGGTTTTGGATTTGGATGTGGTAATGGGCCGAACAGGTTTGCGCGAAGATGACGTATTCCTGCGCTTGTTAGACAGCCTGCATGACGATTCTCGCTTTTACTTTGCTGGCTTGCAGCATTATGCAGGACACATCATGCACATACCTGAATTTGAAAAACGCAAAGAAAAGTCGCTGCGCTCCTGGGATCGATTGGCGGATAAGTTTCGCTTGCTAGAGCAGCGGGGCGTTCGAGCAGATATCGTCACTGGTGGTGGCACCGGGACGTATGATATTGACGTCAATATTGAACCTTTGACGGATCTTCAGGTTGGCAGCTACATCTTTATGGACGAGGAATACCGACAGGTTGGCGGTGCAGGCTCAGATCGATTTCAAGGTTTTGATTTGGCGTTAACGGTGGCGTGTACGGCTATCAGCCAGCCTCAGCCGTCCACCATAACCGTTGACGGTGGCTATAAGGCTTTTGCATCGGACAGCGTTTATCCAGTTTGCGATGAACAACCCGACCTGCAGTTTCGGTTTGCGGGTGACGAGCATGGCGTGCTGATTTTGCCGGAACCCGCGGCAGACTCTGGTGACAACCGCATCGGCAGCGTCATGCTGGGAGACGTGCTTGAGTTGGCCGTGCCGCACTGTGACCCCACGGTAAATTTGCATGATCAATACTGGGTTCGTGAAGAAGACGGGATGGTGCACAGCCTATGGCCTATTGCCGCCCGCGGCTGCTCCTGGTAAGGCCTGAAACGATGAGTTGGAATTAATGCTGGATCTTTTTTCAGCCGGCGGCCTGTTAATGCTGCCAATTTTACTGTGCAGTATTGCGGTGCTGGCCATTGGGCTAGAGCGGTGGTGGTCGCTGCGCCGCTCTCAGGTGCTACCCGAACCATTGCTGGCACGATTGGGAAGCACTAGCGGATGGCCAACTTCCGCGGCGGCACTGAACGAACTGGGGGAAACTTCCCAATTGGGTTATGTGCTGGCGGTGGGGTTGGCCAACCTCAACTCGCCCCAAGACGAATTCCAGCAAATCATTCGCGGCGCCATGGACATGATTGCGCATAACCTAGAACGCTATCTCACCGTATTAGGTGTTATTGCGTCCATCTGTCCGCTGCTGGGGATTCTCGGCACGGTGGTCGGTCTGATAGACGTATTCGATCAGCTTTTCGCCGCACAACAGGCCGAAACACAGCTGCTGGCGGGTGGTATATCCACCGCGCTGGTGACTACGGCTGCGGGTTTAATGGTGGCCATTCCAGCGCTGATCTGTCACCGCATCCTGTTGCGTCACATCGACGCCTTGCTGATCGAGGTGGAAGCCATCAGTAACCGATTCTTGGAACAAATGAGGGCCGAAAATTGATCGGGCAGATAGCTCGTTGTACGACGCGTAGGACATCGTTCATGCGAGGCCTGTTGCACCAGCTTTCAGTCGAGTCTGGCCAAGCCTGGGGTGGGGCGAATAGGTGGCGTTATGCCACGAGCTAGCGCCGCTCGCCGTGAAGCCGGAATTGAGATAACGCCCCTGATCGACGTGGTGTTCCTGCTGCTGCTATTTTTTATGGTGTCCACGAGCTTTGTGCAAAACAAAAGTATTTCTATTGATCTCCCCGAAGCCCAAGAAGGTGCGGCAGCAGTTGCCGAGCAACTAGAAATAGCGGTGGATGCCCAGGGTCAGTACTCGGTGGCCGGGATGCCGGCGGGGGATGATGTCCAATCGCTAAGGCAATTATTGGAACGTCGAATTCAGGGACTGCCAGCTGATGAGCTGAAACAGTTGTCGGTGCTGGTTCGTGCCGACGCGTCTGCCTCGCATCAGGCTGTGGTCATGGTCTTGGACGCCTGCGCCAGCATGGGTTTGACGCGAGTGAGCCTTGGCACTACGGGATTGGCAACACCAACGGCTGATGCGGCAGCCAGTTAAGCGGAGTAACAGGTGAGCAGTACCTCAAAAGACGAATCTGATTGGACTATCTATCGGCGTTTACTCTCCTACGTAGGTCGGTATTGGGGTCTTTTAATCTGTGCATTTTTAGGCTTCGCCCTTGCTGCTGGCACCGAGGCCTACTTTGTCACTCTGTTTGGTAATCTCATTGATGGCTGGGAAGATGCGCAAATCCGCGCCGCCGCCACCATCCCGATTCTGATGGGGGTCGCTGCGATTTCCAGAGGTATTGGTGCCGTTGCCGGGGAAGCAGCGATGTCGCGGGTCTCCTTTGGAGTCGTCTATGACCTGCGTGAGCAGCTTTTCGGTCACATCTTAAAGT
>CAZWQK010000206.1:0-3914 GCA_964635835.1 uncultured Pseudomonadales bacterium | reverse complement strand
TGATGCCAAGGGCCCGGTAGCTATGGCTGGCGTGATGGGGGGCAAGAACAGCGGCGTGCAACCCGGTAGCACGAATATCTTTTTGGAGTGCGCGTTTTTTGCTCCCATTGCCATTGCTGGGACGGCCAGACGTTATGGCCTTCACACGGATGCCTCCCACCGTTACGAACGCGGCGTCGACTTTCAGCTACAGCGCGAGGCCATGGAGCGGGCTACCGAGATACTGGTTGGTATTGTGGGTGGTCAGCCCGGGCCGCTGGCGGAAACGCTAGCTGAAGCATCTCTGCCTACCCAAGCCAACGTCCGTTTGCGCGAGCACAAGCTGAACGAAACCTTAGGCGTCGCCATCGACGTTGCCCAAGTTGACGAGGCTCTGAAACGCTTGGATTTTAGCGTTGCCACGCGCGCCCAAACCGATCATGGGGTGGCATGGGAAGTAACAGCGCCGACTCACCGATTCGATATCGCAATTGAGGCAGACCTGATTGAGGAAGTCTGTCGCATCTACGGCTACAACAATATCCCGGTGACACAGCCTCAGGTACGGTTGCCCCTGGCACACACTGCGCTGGAGCATCACAGCGAACGCCAGCTGCGTCAGCGTATTGCCAGCCTTGGCTTTCAAGAAGTGATTACCTACAGCTTTGTGGATCCAAAAACCGAAGGCGTGTTAAGCCAGGGACTTGAACCCAAGGCGCTGGCCAATCCTATGTCCTCTGAGCAGTCGGTGATGCGCACCAGCTTGCTCCCCGGGTTGGTAGATGCGGCTAAACGCAACAGCGCGAGACAACAGGATTCAGGCAGGCTGTTTGAGGTTGGTTTGGTGTTTAAGCCCCTCCTGAAACCACAGCAGAATCCAGATCAGGGCCCAGAGCAGGATCCAGAACAGGACCTACAACAACAGCTCACGGTGGGCGGCGTTATGTGGGGCCGGCAGCGGCCTGAAGCCTGGCACAGCGATAACGCAGGCGCTGATTTTTTTGACATCAAAGGGGTTGTTGAAGAGTTGGCTCAATGGGCCGGGCTGAATCTGACCTTCAGGGTGCTCGACGATGCAGCCATGCACCCTGGTCAAAGCGCCGCAGTCATCATGAATGGTGAAACCATCGGCCGGGTCGGGCGTCTGCACCCAAAAGCTGAGGCTGCGCTGGACGTAGAGCGACTGTTCGTTTTTGAGATGGATGCCCAGGCGATTTTGCTGCGACCCAGAAGAAGCCATGGCAGCGTTTCGCGTTTTCCTGCGGTGCGCCGCGATATCGCAGTGGTGGTGCAGCGAGACGTGGCAGCCCAAACCGTGCTGGATGTGCTGGCACAGGGCATGAACGAAATATGTACCGGCATCACGCTGTTTGACGTATATCAGGGTGAAGGTATTGATTCGCAAGAGAAAAGTTTGGCCATAGGCTTGACCTTACAAAGCCAAGAGAACACCCTAGAGGAAGAAGAAATCAACGCGGTGGCACAAGCGGCTATCGGGTTGCTGGAGCAGCATTGCGGTGCGCGACTGCGATAAGCGGCAGGCCAGCAAAGCATTCGAAAAGAACAAGTATAAGAAACGAAAACTAGCAACGACTGATAAAAAGCAAAGCTTATCGCGTGAAATAGACACTGGGGACCGGTTTTGAGTGCACTGACAAAGGCCAAGATGGCCGAGCAATTGTTCGACGAGTTAGGGCTGAACAAACGCGAGGCAAAAGAGATTGTCGAACTGTTTTTTGACGAAATACTGGAGTCTCTGGAAAACAACGTACAGGTCAAGCTGTCCGGGTTCGGGAATTTTGATCTTAGAGAAAAAGGCGAACGGCCCGGTCGCAACCCGAAAACCGGCGAAGAAATCCCCATCAGTGCCCGCCGAGTGGTGACCTTTCGGCCCGGGCAGAAGCTGAAGTCGCGGGTAGAGGCCTTTTCCGGCGATTCATCATTGGTCGCGGTCGAGGACTAGTCCTGAATGCTGGAGACCACGAACAACAATGAATTGCCGGCGATTCCTGGCAAACGTTATTTCACCATTGGTGAGGTCAGCGCTCTCTGCGACGTAAAGCCCCATGTGCTGCGTTATTGGGAGCAGGAATTTCCCCAGCTCAAACCAATGAAGCGCCGCGGTAACCGTCGCTACTATCAGCGCCAAGACGTCATTATTGTGCGTCAAATCCGGGGGCTCTTGTATGAGCACGGCTTCACCATTGGCGGCGCTCGTCAGCGCTTGGTAGGGGAGAGCGCCAAAGAAGACCAAACCCAATCCAGCATTCTAGTGAAGCAGATGATTACGGAACTGGAAGATCTGCTTCGTCAGCTCAAAGCCTGAGCATCAGACCCAGTGCTTGCCGTCATGGTCGCAAAACCCTGCGCACGCAATTCCCCTCTCCGGTTTATCCGCAACAGTGCAATCCCGAAAAACGTAGCGGTTGAAAGCCTAAGTCCCAAAAAGACACGCTCTTATAAAAAGGCATGAAAAAAAAAGGTCTTAACAACTTTGGAATGCTCGGCTTGATGCCGATGGTGTTCGGGCTCTTGGGCCTTTTGGGAATCTCTGCCATAGCCGATGCCGCGGCCACGTTGCCAGCGCCGGCCCAGTCTGGGGGCCTCTCCTATGAAGCGCGCATGGGCCCACTTGTCGCCGGTGATTTGGACTTAAGCGTTGTTCACCAGGGTGAGGGATATGGCATCTATGGCCGGTTTTTAACCTCCCAGGCGCTGAACGCCTACTACAACTGGGAGGGCACTTTCGTTGCCAACGGCCGCTGGTCTGATACTGGACCCCAAACTCGGTCCTATCTTGTGGTCAGCGAAAGCAAGGAAGAAGAGTACAAAGTGGTCGTGATGAACGAGAACGGCTCCCAACGGCTAGAGGGACGAGAGGGTGAATTTGAGACGTTACCCAAGCCCAATGGCATGGATTTGATCTCTGGGCTGATGTTCACTCCCCAGTGCTATACCGGCGACTTCGTGCACGACGGCGAGGACACGTACCCAATTAAGTTGGTGCAAACCCGGCAGGGAAAGCTGTCCAAGCGGCGAGGTTTCTTTTCTGGCCCGGTGGTTCGCTGTGACTACGAAGTGACGACTCGGCGGGGAAAAAAACGACGGCTCAGGGTTTCCATGATCCAGCGAAGTGGTATGTGGATCGCTGCAGAAATCCGGGTGCGGCTTGCGCTGTTTCCAGACCCGGTATTCCGGCTGCGCACCTAGCGGGTTAATGGCGGAAAAACCCGTCCGAATGTTCGAGCAATAAGGACAATAAAATGGCGGAACAAGTAGCAAGCACTAGCCCTTGGTTTCTCAGAGGTAACTGGAGTCCGCTGGCCGAAGAGCGCACGGAAACCGCTCTCGAAGTAACAGGGGCTATTCCCCCTGAGTTCAGTGGCGTGTATCTGCGCACGGGGCCAAATCCGAAGTGGGGTCAGGGCGACCACTGGTTTCTGGGCGATGGCATGATTCACGGAATACGGCTCAGTGGCGGCAAGGCACAGTGGTATCGCAATCGATTTTTGCAAACACCGGATATCACCGAGCCGCTATCAGATCCAAGCGCTGGACTGGGTGATTTACGGCGCGGTAAGGGCAATACCCACGTTGTTGCCCACAACAAAAAAATTCTCTGTTTGGAAGAGGCCCACTGGCCCTGGCGGATCGATGGCGAACTGAATACCGTTGGCTGCGAGAATTTTGATCAGGCGCTGACCTGTTCCATGACCGCGCATCCCAAGGTCTGCCCAAAAACTGGCGAGCTGCTGGCCTTTAGCTACTTTAATTTCGCCCAACCCTATTTGAACTACATCCGCATTGGTGCGGACGGCCAGCTCAAGCAGTTGGAGGGCATCGAGCTTCCGCAAATGGTGATGATGCACGACTTTAATATTACCGAGAACTACGTGGTCTTTATGGACCTGCCGCTGGCCTTGGATCTTGATTTG
>CAZWQK010000205.1:0-3919 GCA_964635835.1 uncultured Pseudomonadales bacterium | reverse complement strand
ATTGCCACTGCGTCATCTGCATAGCCCGCGCGTTTAAAGGCGTCGTTATAAAAGTTTGTGTCCGCGGAACCCATGCCGCCCATGTTGAAGGCGACGGCAGGTTTGCGCCGGGCGATCATGGCATCCAAGTCGTCGCCTAATTCAATTCTGACGGAAACGCACAGATCCAGGTCGCTCACATCGCGTTTTGCTGCTGCTGCGCCCTCGCGGAGATAGCTCAAGTGGGCATCCGGCTGATCTGGCGAAAACGATGTGCCTAGCCAACCATTGGCGGCCTCGCCGGTGTAGCGCAGGGCGTTGGGCCCCAGGGTTGCAAGATAAATCGGGATCTCTGCGGGTTCATGTGCAATCTTGATGGCTTTGCCCTGGCTATCCGGCAAAGGCATTTGGAAGACGCTGCCCTGATACTGCACTTTTTCGCCGGCGAAGATCATGCGGCAAATTTCCACAGTCTCGCGCAGTCGGGTCAATGGCCTGGCATAGCGTGTGCTGTGCAGACCTTCAACCACCTGAGGCCCGCTGGCCCCCAGACCCAGCACAAAGCGGCCGTCGCTGAGGTCGTGCAGAGTTAGAGCTGTCATTGCTGTCATGGCCGGCGTGCGCGCGGTAGTTTGCATGATGCCGGTGGCGAGCTTGATGCTGTGGGTTTTATCCGCCAGATAGGCTAAGGGCGTTACCGCGTCACTCCACCAAGCTTCCGCTGCAAAGGCCATCTCGACACCGAGTTTTTCGGCGAATTGCACCCACTCCACGGTTTGTTTGATCGTGTCCGGGGTGATGGTGCCTATTTCAACAGCGAGTTTCATTGGCAGCGCTTAACCGGTTACAAGGGTGTCTAGCGTTGGCAGCAAATACTGCAAAAAAGCCTTGGGGTTTTCGCTCATGGAGAAGTGGCCAAGGTTTTTCATTTCTTGGAACGTTGGGTGCTGTAGGCGCAGGCTTGCCTTGGCTCACGGGCAGGCTCAAGGTCTTATCATCAATCTTGAGGTTCAGACCGCCGCTCCAGTAGCGTGCGGCCAACATGAACTCGCCGTCGTTTAAGCAGCGCTGCGCCCACTGTTCGGTGTTAGGTAGCTGTGCAGACATAATCGGAATCCCCCCCAATAATTCGTCCTGGCACGATGAACGGCCCGTGGAACGTGTTCAAGCGTTGCGATTAACCGACCGGGCCGCCGCAATGTCGCGAGCCTGTCACCACAGGATGTTGCTTGGTTTCTTGTGCATTTGCCAGCATCGGCAAAATGAACTAAACAACGCCCGGGGCGGTTTGGTTGCGCTCTTTGCCGGGGTTGGGCGACTAGTTCGTGACTACCAGTTTGCCCACCATGCTGCCCGCCAATTGGTCAGTCGGCGCCTGCTGATAATCGTCCATTGGCCTGTTCTGCACAGGGGCTGGCACCATCAGGCCATCAACAAAACCGACGCCAGCGGCACTGACGTCGATGACCGCCTGGTGACTTTTGGCAATGGGATTGTCGGCCTCAATGCGCTCCAGGGTATCCGGCCGGCCAAACTCGCAGCAGCAAACTACCTTCATAGCAGACCCTTACGACAAACTTGATTTGGGCTGAGCCCCGAACTACCGGGATTCGCGCCGCAGGTTAACAAGGTTTTGGGTGAGGGACCCAAGCAAAATCAATAGCAGAAAAACCGCCACTGGCGGGCTCAGGGAGGTGCTGACGATTACTTGGGTAGGGTAGGACACTGTGCGCTCAATGGCTGCGAGTTTGTATATGTGGCTGTCGGCGAAGGCTGGGTCGTCTACTAACTTGATGAGATCTCGACGGCTGCGGTAGCGCATCATGGAGGTAGCGGTAAAGCTAGCATTAGCCTCGGCATTCCAGGTGTCGATGTGGCCGCCAACGGTTCTGGCCTGAAATACCGGGTGACCGCCGCGCTTTAGCATTGCCCAAGCAAAGGGTTCGAAATATTCCGTCAGTAAGCGTTGGCCATCCATTAGCTTGCCGGTCTGGGGGTGCGGGACCGGGGTTTCGTGGAGCTGTACTTGGTTGAGCATGATGAAACCACGGCCATCGTCCTCTTCAAGAAAGCGCCGCATGGTTTCGCTTGGCGTGTGTTTACTGCCTGGCTTGGCGTTAAACGCCGCCATAAAGCGATCAATCTCGGGCTGGGTTAAAGGTCCCTGCCAATTGAAATACCAAAAACAAAAGACGGCATAGATTGCCGGTACCGCGATCCATATTTTCCAGTTCATGAAATTCTCCAAAACCGCCATGTTGGCGCACTATTGGGCAAGGTTAAAAAAGCTCGAGAGATCGGGGCGGCGGCGATTGCTGTTCAGCAGGCAACCGGCAGATGCGCTCCATGACCGTGGTGGTGCCGTCGGCGTATTCCCACACCAGATGGTCGCCGTCCAGGTAACGCTTCACCACCACAGGCCCCCACCCCAGTACCCGAAAATTTAATACGCCATCTTGCCAGGTCACTCCGGCGGATGTGCGGGGACAGTATTGGGTGTCGCCGATGCTGAAAAGAACCCAGCCTTCGGTGTCGTTGCTGGTTAGTCCTCCGGTGGCGTTAGGGCCCATGTCGTGAATAATGCCGCTGGCGGTGACCACGACTCGCTCACCGCATTGCTCGACGCGTTCGACATGGCCCACTTTGCCGCTGATGCTGCGCCACAGGCCTCTGATGTCCGCCGCCTCCGGCGGCAGGGATTCGGTGCATTCAGCCAAAATTGGCAGCGGAAAATGCGCGTAGCTGCAGCCAGGGGTATTGCCCTTGGGAATGTCTTTGGCCTGCTTGCCGGAATTGTCGAGGATGGGAAGGTCGCAGTAATTGAGGGAACTGCCGTCGCCGGCCAAGGTCGCCGGATTCATGGTGAGCGGCGGTCGGGCAGAAAAAAATACCAGCCAGAATAGGGACGCCACCACTATTAAGATCAGCAGCGCGGCTCGCAGAAGCCATTTTGAAACAACGTCCATGCACCGCCCTCCCCGAAACCAAAATAACGGATACCATTATTTAAAAATGCAGTCGACCAACGCAAGCTCCGCGGTCCCGGGTATCTGTCCTCACACGCCTGCCTTCAGCGGGCATAGCTAGACGCGCCTATTTTTTGTATTGTTCGCGGGTTATAAATCAGGAGAGAGCCTAGAAGATGAATGCAAAAACACAGTCGCTGCCCTTTGATCCAGAGGCGTTAGGTCGTAAATATCGAGAGGAACGGGACAAACGGCTGCGCGCCGACGGCAATGATCAATACCTAGAGGTGTCCGGCGAGTTTGCGTACTTCGTTGAGGATCCCTATATCGATGCCGAGCTGCAGAGAGATGCTATCGAGGAAGAGGTGGAGGTAGTCATCATCGGCGGCGGCTTTGGCGGCATGCTCGCAGCGGCGCGGCTGCACGACGCCGGTGTGACGGATTTTCGGATTATCGAAAAAGGCGGTGATTTTGGCGGTACCTGGTACTGGAACCGCTATCCCGGCGCATCCTGCGACATTGAAGCCTACGTGTATTTTCCGCTGCTGGAGAAAACCGGCTTTGTACCGAAACAAAAGTACACCAACGCGCCGGAAACGCTGGAGTACTGCCAGGTCATAGCCGAGACCTATGGACTGCATGAGCGAGCGCTGATGCAAACCTTGGTGACATCCGCGGACTGGGACGAAGAGCAACGACGCTGGATCGTGTCCACGGATCGTCAAGATCGGCTGAAGGCGCGTTTTGTCGTTCACTCTAACGGTCCTCTGAATCGGCCCAAGCTGCCGGCCATCCGGGGCATTAATGACTTCAAAGGGCATACCTTCCATACCAGCCGCTGGGATTACGGCTACACCGGCGGCGACTCTAATGGCGGCCTGGATAAACTCGCGGATAAGCGCGTGGCGGTGATTGGTACCGGGGCTACTGCGGTTCAGTGCGTGCCCCACCTGGGTGCCTCGGCCCAGCATCTC
>CAZWQK010000204.1:0-3930 GCA_964635835.1 uncultured Pseudomonadales bacterium | reverse complement strand
AAGGCGCTCAGATTGCTCTGGGAGAGCGGATCGGGGATCTGGAACGACTGATGCGCCACCACAAAGCCGTACCCATCAGCAACCGTAGGGCTGACGGTAATGCGGTTGATGAGGACAGCGATCATTTTCAGATTCTCAAAGGCAACGAAGGCTGGCATACGGACAGCACCTATATGCCTGTGTCTGCGCGGGCCTCGATTCTGTCGGCTCAAGTGGTGCCGCCGGAAGGCGGTGAAACCGAGTGGGCTGACATGCGCGCGGCATTCGATGCCCTGGATGAGGATACCCAACATCGCATCAGCAGCATGGCCGCCTACCATTCGCTGTTTTACTCCCAGGCAAAGGTAGGCCACAAACCCAAGCAGGGCGCGTCATACGGCTTGAGCGATCAAGAGATCCCCCTGCGTCCCTTGGTTAAGGTGCATCCGGTGACGGGTCGTCCCGCACTTTTTACCGGCAGACATGCTTACGGCATCCCGGGTCTTGACCAGGCGGAATCCGAAGCGCTATTAGAGGAACTGCTGGCGTTTGCCTGCCAGGCACCGCGCGTGTTTGCCCACAAATGGCAAAGCGGCGACGTGGTCATTTGGGACAATCGCTGTGTGCTGCATCGGGCTCGGCCTTACGATTACGCCCAGCCCCGCATCATGCGGCATGTGCGCGTAGCCGGGGACCCGAAAACCGAAGCTGGCATTAGCGCCTAGTCAGGTTGGCTCCAAACCCGGTGCCGGCTAACGCCACGTTGGCCGCTAGCTTAAGGCGAGCAGAGCAAACAAGCCGCCTACGGAACCGGCGATGCTTGCTTTTTGGAAGTGATTTCGTGACAGCTTGCCGAGGGTTTCGGCTGGGTCTGAACCGCCAAGGGTCTGGCGCAAAATACCGGTTTCGATCACTGTGGCAAAAACCACGAAGCCAAAGACTGAACTCACCAGCGCGATTCGTCCGATGCTATCGAAGGGTATGGCCAGCAGCAAAATCGCCAGCAAACTCCAGTGGAATACCCAGCCGCCAAAGCTCATCCAGTGGAACTGACGCTGGTTGTTTTCGGCCATGTCAAAGTTAAAACGGAACAGTGAAAAAATGCCCTTTGGCTGCACTCTGGGTGCAACCGCGCCAGAGGCTTTGGCACCGGTGTAGTGGCCCCACTCGTGAAACAACGCGCCGAGAATGTAGCCCACAAAAATTGCGTCAATGACGCTGACCGCCTGGGCAAACCAGATACCTGAGACCAGATACCAGGTATCCGCTGCGGCCCAGACTGAGATAGCAGCCATGGCCAGGCCCAGATCTCTGGACAACATGGAAAACAAGGTGGGTTCAGGCTTGGTGGTTGGCTCAGACACGGTACTGCTCTCCTGCTGAATAATGTTGCGGCGGTGGTTGATTGGACAGCCAAGATGGTAGCTCAAGAGTTGGTGCTTGAATACGCCGGACCGGAGCGAACTTTCTCGCTGTTTTAAGGTTCGGTGCCTGGCGTTTTTCTCTGGCTTCGCTTGGGTTATGTTTATCAGGTTTTTTCAGGGGAACAGCTTTTAGGAGAGCAACCATGGCCTATGCATCAGCCGATCGCGCTTACTATGATGCCGACAGTCACATTATGGAGCTGCCGGATTTTTTGAAAGCCTATGCAGATCCTGAGCTGCGTGACGATATCCCGGAGGTGAGCTATTCGGCGTCTGTGGTCACCGACGAAGAAGTCGAACTGATCATGAAACAAGGCGGTCGCCATTCGGCAGAACACGTGGCGGCGCAGCTGGCCATGGGCGATGCTCTGATTGAAAACTCCAAGGAAATTCAGGCTCTCGGTGCCTTCAACGGTGCAGACCGCTCGGTGGCCATGGACTTGCTGGGTTTCAAAAAGCAGTTGGTCTTCGCGACCCATTCCGTCGCCTTTCCCTTTCACCCCAGCAGTAAAAAAGACCCGCTGCTGCGCTACGGCGCCACGCGCGCTCACAATCGCCATATGCTGGATTTTTGCTCCGCAGACGATCGCTTGATGGGCGTGGGCATCGTGCCTCTCGATGATCCCGCTCGAGCTATTGAAGAAGTGGACTGGGCGATTAAGCAGGGACTGCAAGCGATTTGGATTCCCCACCGTGCGCCATTGGATCGATCTCCGGGTCATGTGGATTTGGAGGGTTTTTGGGCCCGATTGGCTGAAGCCCAAGTACCCTTCGTGCTGCACGTTGGCGGCGCACCTCTGCAAGTATCCAAGGTTTGGGGCAACAACGGCCGCGGGCCGGTGAAAGACTGGCTGGGTGGTGGTGAGAACGTTCGCACCAAGGACGCTGCGGTATTGCACCAAACTCCAGAGATGTTCTTGAGCGTACTGCTGCTGGACGGGGTCTTCGATCGTCATCCCGGCTTGCGCGGTGCGGCCGTTGAATTGGGCGCGGGTTGGGTGCCGGAAATGTGCCGACGCCTGGATTGGGTGTCACGTATCTACGGGCGTTCGGACAAGTCCGTACGTTTTGACCGTGCGCCATCCCAGCAGTTGATCGAACAGATGGCCTTTACGCCATTTTCTCACGAGGACGTCGCCTACCTGATGGAGGACTCCCATCCGGATCTGTATCTGTTCTCCAGTGACTATCCGCATTTGGAAGGCACCAGGGACCCCATCGGCCGCTTTGAACGTTTCCTCGCGAATTCCGAGGCCTCAATTCGCGACGCCTTTTATAGCGAGAACTTCCTGCGACTGTGGCCCAATGCAAGGGTGTAGGGTCAGAGTTTAGGGTCAGAGTAAGCGCAAGAGCATAAACCTGGGCGCGAAAACACGGTGAACGGTAGGTCGAAAGCAGCCGCTGTCCCAGTGAAAACACCGCTGCTGGCGTTGCTCAGCGTCGCACTGCTCGGCATGGTCATGACCTATTTTCTGCGCTGCCCCTGTGAGCGCGTGCTTGGATCACGCCTGGCGGACTCGAGCCCAGAAAACCGGTTTGGGCGCGGATCGCCCAAGCCCTGAACACTGGTGGTCTTTCGCGGTAACCAGCAGGCAGGCCTAGCGGGGTTGCTGGAACATGGTCGCAGGATAGCGATTTACCTTGCACTGGTCGCGTCCACTGTGCACTCTACAGAGCGCGGCGGGAGAGCCGCTTCGTCAAAAAAGGGGAGCATATGACTGAGGCCGGATCAACCGCTAAGCAGCCAGTGAGCTTGTGGACCAAGTGCACCTACGGATTTGGTGCCGCGGCTTACGGAATCAAGAACAATGGCTTCGACTACTTTTTCCTGATTTTTTACAGCCAGGTCATGGGCGTAAGCGCATACCTGGTCAGTCTTGCATTACTCATTGCATTGACCTTTGATGCCATCAGCGACCCGCTGATAGGTTATGTTTCCGACAACACGCGCTCTCGCTGGGGCAGGCGTCATCCGTATATGTACGCGGCGGCTCTGCCTGTGGCTATTGGTTACTTTTTCGTCTGGAACCCGCCAGCGAATCTTACCGGTGATGAGCTGTTCCCCTTCATTGTGGGTATCTCCATCGTGGTGCGCACCCTGATCACCCTGTATGAAATTCCGAGCTCCGCACTGGTGGCGGAAATTACCGACGATTATGACGAACGCACCAGCATGCTCACCTATCGGAGTTTTTTCGGCTGGACCGGAGGCACCCTGATGGCCACGGCGACCACTATCCTGCTGCTGGTGCCGACGGAAGAAATCAGTAACGGCATGTTTAACGTGGAAGGTTTCAATCAAATGGGCATGCTGGGTGCACCCCTGATCTTCCTGGTGGTGGTTGGCTCCGCGCTGGGTACCCACGGCTTTATTCCCAATTTAAAAGAGCCGCCGCCCAGACGGGAACTGTCCCTTAAGCGAATTTACGGGGAAATTTTTGAAACCCTGGCGACAAAGTCTTTTCTCGCGCTCTTTCTTGCGGCCATGTGCGGTGCTATTGGTTCAGGCGTGGCCGCCACTTTGAGC
>CAZWQK010000203.1:0-3940 GCA_964635835.1 uncultured Pseudomonadales bacterium | reverse complement strand
CGAAAATACGCGCTGGCTTGATGCCCAAATGATGATTAATCAATTCAAGGTCTTCCTGACAGGCGTGCATTACCTTCACGGTGTCAGGATTCTCAAGAAAATCCGCAAATGGCTGCCAGTTATTGATGGACAGCGGATCGAGCAAAAAGATCTCCGGGCCCGAGGCAACCTGATAAAGACCAGGAATCGGGTAAAAGGTGTCGGTACGAATAAATTCGGTATCGAGGCCTACGCATTCTTCCCAAGTCGAGACCGCGTCAGCCAACTCCTGATTGCTTTCAATCCAAAAGACTGACGTTTCTTCGTCCCTGTATGGCATGGGTCAGTGTTCCTCCATCGGTGTATTCGATTTCGCCGCCTAAGGGTACGCCATGGGCAATGCGGCTGATATGTGTAACGTCTGCGGCAACCATACGACCGATGAAGTGCGCTGTGGCCTCACCTTCTACAGTAGGGTTAGTGGCCAATATTAATTCTTCCGGCTGCACTTCCTTGATGCGCGCCTGCAGCTTGTCCAGCCCCAATTCCTCCGGCCCAATGCCGTCAATAGGGGACAGGCGACCGTGCAGCACGAAGTAATACCCCCTGAAGCCACCGGCTTGTTCGATAGCCAAAACGTCTGCTGGTGACTCCACCACGCAGAGTAAAGTCGAATCGCGTTTACTGTCGCCACACAGCCGGCACACGGGCGTCTCGGTGAGGTTTTGGCAGATGCTGCAGCGTCGAACCTCTTCCATGGCTTGGCCCAAGACAGCACCCAAGTGAGTACCGCCGCTGCGGTTGCGCTGAAGTAGGGTTAACGCCATACGTTGGGCGCTCTTGGGCCCGACGCCTGGCAGCACTTGCAGGGCTTGGATGAGATCGTCAATTAACGCCATTAAAAAGGCATCTTACCAAAGGGTAGATTCAGGCCGGCCAGCATATCCCCACCAAAGGACTGCATTTTTTCCGCTTGAGCCTTTTCTACTCGGCGCACAGTATCGTTACAGGCGGCAGCCAATAAATCCTCTAGCACGCTTTTTTCCTCTGCAAGAATGCTGGGGTCAATTTCCACCCGGCTGACTTCGTGGCGACCGTTCATGGTGACCTTTACCAGCCCAGCCCCGCTTTCGCCCTGGATTTGCATTTGCGCGATTTCTGCCTGGGCGTCCTGCATTTGCAACTGCAATTGCTGGGCTTGTTTCATCATATCGCCAAAGTCTTTCATAGGGAGTTTTTCCTTTCTGCTGACGTGCCGAGCTCGCTCAATGCAAACCCACTTCGTCAATGGTGGCGTCAAATTCTGCCAGCAAGGACTGTACCGTCGCATCCTGCCGCATGGACTGCTCCGCCGTAGCCTGCCGCTCACCCAACAATCGCGCTCGGCGTTGGGCCGGCGTTTCGACATCCGGCGTGCCGATGCGGACAGTTACCTGCATGGGCTGGCCCAGACACTCTTCTATGGCCCGGCTCAAGTTCGCAACTTGGGCGTCACTCAACAACGTATCGTGCTCGGCACTGAGCACGAGCTGGGCCTGGGTTTGATTCAACACCTCTGGGACCGAATGCTCGGCGATCATCTTCGCCACCCCGCCTATCCCCAGCTGGGCCACCAGATCGTACCAGCGCGTTGCTGCATCGGGACTCTCAATCTTCGCCGCATCAGGCGCACTTTCGGCTTGAGCTTCGGGCTGAGGCTCCGACTGTTTATCCACCGGATGTACTGGAGTGTTGATTTGCTCGGGTGCAGCCACAGCAGGTAGCGCCGTGTCCGTTGCGGTCAGAGGATCGACTTTTTCGGGCTCATTGATCTTTGCCTGGGCTTCTGTCTTACCCACTTCTTTTAATTCGGCCTGGGATCCCTCTGCTTCTGCCTGGGCTTCCGCCGTTGTTTGCACAGCCGCCTCTGCAGATTCAGCAAATGACCTAGCAACCGTTTGCGCCATGGTCTTACTGTCCACTTGTGCTGCACTCCCTCCGGCTACGTCTCCAATGGGCTCGGCACCGTCGGTATGGGACCGCGGGATTCGTGGCGCCACGTGACTGTTGCGCTCGGGGGTAAATGCCAGCATACGCAGCAGGGTCATCTCGAAACCGCTGCGGGGATCCGGAGCATTGGGCAGATCTCGCAGGCCCACTAGAGCGATTTGGTAGTAAAGCTGTAGCTCGTCCGACAAAAACGGGCCTTGGGCCTGTTGGGTGGCGATCGCTACAGAGGCGCGATGCAAGGCTTCCATCAAGCCTCTGAGCACATCGGCAAAGTCCGCATTGCGCTCGGCAAGCTCAACGCTGAGTGCCAACAATGCAGACGCGTCGCCGGCATCCAGCGCCGACATTAACGCATCAACCTCATTCCGACCCACCACGCCTAACATTTCTGTTACGTCGGCTAGAGTGAGAGCCCCTTGACCGAAAGCGATGGCTTGATCCGTCAAACTCAACGCATCCCGCATGCTTCCTTGGGCCGAGCGGGCGATGACTTCCAGGGCCGGCGGCTCGAAGTTCAGCCCCTCCTCCTGCAGCACATCAGTGATGTAATCTGCGATGATTTGAGAAGAAATGTTTTTCAACTGGAATTGCAGACAGCGAGACAGCACGGTGACCGGTACTTTTTTAGGGTCTGTGGTGGCAAGTAAAAACTTTACGTGTTCTGGCGGCTCTTCCAGAGTCTTCAGCAGCGCATTGAAGCTGGCGATGGAGAGCATGTGGACTTCGTCAATCAAGTAGACCTTGTAACGTCCACGGGTGGGCATGTACTGGGCATTTTCCAGCAGCTCCCGGGTATCGTCCACGCCGGTTCGAGATGCAGCATCAACTTCGATCAAATCGATAAAGCGGTTCTCGTTGACTTCCGTACAAACGGAACATTCGCCGCATGGATTGGCACTGACCCCCTGCTCGCAGTTCAGGCTTTTGGCCAGAATTCGCGCAATGGTGGTTTTGCCTACGCCTCGCGTGCCTGTGAAAAGATAGGCGTGATGCAGCCGGTCATGATCCAGCGCGTGGGTCAGTGCTCGGACCACATGATCTTGTCCTACCAAAGAGGCAAAACCGGTCGGTCGGAGCTTTCGCGCTAGAACTTCATAACTCATAACCGCTAGTCTAGCGCTGTCGGCCCTAGGGCTCCATGCAAGTTATACATGAATACTCGTCACTCCCTGTTTTCGGGTTTTGCTGTTTTTGGGCACCGCGGTGCCGCCGGGCTAGTACCCGAAAACACCCTGCCTGGCTTTGAGCGTGCCCTGGCCATTGGCTGTCGCGGCATCGAATTGGATGTTCATTGCGTCAAAGACGCTAGCGGGCAAACCCAGCTTTGCGTAATTCACGACGCCAAAGTAGACCGCACGACAAACGCACGGGGCTTAGTCGCCGACTTCACCGTGGCAGAATTACAGGCCATGGACGCCGGTAATGGCTGGGGCATACCGCTGCTAACCGACGTTCTAGTCGCCCTGGATCGATCACCGGAAACGATACTGAACGTTGAACTTAAGGGCCCCGCCACAGCGGTACCCACCGCTGCCTTGCTCAAAGCAAGACCCGACCTCAGGGTCCTGGTCTCGTCTTTCGATCACGACGAGCTAACCCGGTTTCATGCCCTTACCCCGACCTGCCCGGTGGCACCACTGTTTCATCGCCCCTCAAGCTCGCTTCTTGACACCGCTCAACGACTGGGCGCTGTCAGCATCAACGTCGGTCGCTCCCTGGTGAGCAAAGACTTGATCACTAAATGTGAACAAGCGGGGTTTGCTGTGCTGGTGTACACAGTGAACGAGCTCGAACAAGCACAACGGTTGAAGGACTGGGGTGCTGCTGGGGTCTTTACCGACAGGCCGGATTTGATGATAAGCCTGCAGGACTCATCCTGAATGCGCGCATAAATCCGGGGGGCGGAATTGATGTTGCAGGTCGGGCTGTAGGTCGGGCTGTAGGTCGGGCTGTAGGTCGGGCTTTAGCCCGA
>CAZWQK010000202.1:0-3947 GCA_964635835.1 uncultured Pseudomonadales bacterium | reverse complement strand
CGGCAGTCCCAGCACGCAAGTCTGCGCTGGCGCACTGTCCAAGACGTCCCGAGCAGTGCCGTCGCCGCCAACAAACAGAAGCAGGTCGATGGATGCAGCGCAAAGAGTTTGAATTGCGGCTTTTGTATCTAGAGCAGTGGACGGATGCTGGGGCTGACCCAATTCTCTGGCCGGTATGTTCATCTCTTTCAGGACATGGGCACCCATTTCCCCACCCCAGGTAAACCAGGCAACAGCGTCCATGGAAGGTCCCAAGGTCTCTTGCAGACAGTGGAAAAAACCGCGCAAACGCTCTTGGCCCCGGGGACTGCCCAAGCGTCTGCGCGCCTCTTCCTGAACCCGCAATCCGTCACTTCCCTGTAAACCCACGGACCCGCCAATGCCAGCCACTGGGTTTATCACCAGACCAATCCGCAAGCTGGACGGACTATCGCCCGAGCCTCGGCCAGATTGCTGCACCTCAGCCAATGATTGATGCTCCCCGGTCGGTGAAGCCAATGGCAGCACTCACCGCCTCAGCGATAGCCAAAGACGATGTTAGCCCGGGAGATTCAATGCCCAACAAGTTGATGCGGCCCGCTACGCCATGGTCTGCCGGCGTGTGTATCACAAAATCCGTGACCACCCCCGCCGGCGCAATCTTCGGGCGAATGCCCGTATACCCCGGCTGCAGCCGTTCCTCATCCAATGCCGGGAAGTAGGCTTTAATGGCCTGCACAAACTCCTCGCGACGACTGTCATCGAAGGTGTAGTCCACGCTGTCTATCCAGCGCACATCCGGCCCAAACTTTACTTGGCCACCGAGATCCAGGGTCACGTGCACCCCCAAACCGCCATCTTGTGCCGTGGGATAAACCAAGCGTCGAAATGGTTGTGCTCCTGAGTAAGTGTAGTAGTGCCCAATGGCGTAGTGCGCCTTGGGCGCGCCGGGCAGGTTGGCGGACAGATCAGGCGCGCTCAAGCCCCCGGCATTGATAACCCAGGGAGCCGAGAGGCTCATTTCTGGGGTGTGGACAACCGGCACAGTGCCCGCTTCGATTGCTTGAACATCCGTCTGCAGGGCAACAAAACCCCCATGGCGCTCCAAGATACCCTGAAGGCTGACCATGTAAGAGTGAGAATCGATGATGCCAGTGGACGGGGATAATGCAGCGCCCACCCCCACAACTTGTGGTTCCAGCTCGTTTAGCTGAGCACTGTCAATCCAGGTCAGATCGGTGACACCATTACGCGCGGCCTGTTCAATGTAGCCATCGATGACAGGCCGCTGACTTTCGTCGGTGGCCACGATAACTTTGCCGCAGCGCCGATACGGCACCCCATAGGTATCACAGTGCTCGTACAGCAGCTGTTTGCCGCGCGCACACAGTTGCGCCTTCAGGCTGCCGGAGGGGTAGTAAATCCCCGCGTGAATGACCTCTGAATTACGCGCGCTGGTTTCGGAACCGATCAGACCGTGGCGCTCCAGCACCATAACCTCAGCGCCCTCGGTGGCCAAACGCGCCGCCACGGCTAAACCCACCACGCCTGCACCAATGACAATGCAATCCACACGTTCCGTCATCAATCCGATCCCCACCCGGTAGGGGCCGCCGTCCCTGGGTCGCCATTTGATTCGGTCTCTGGAGCCAGATGGTTTGACTGACCTCCAAAACGACGCTGCAGACAGGCAATGAAGCGCCTGGCCCTCTCGCCGGCTGAGCTGTCCAGCCAATTTAAGAGTTCGGGTTCCAATGCCTGTATCTGACCACTGAAGGCCACCAGGTCTGCCTGAAAATTATCGGCACTGGGGAGAAAGTCCATACCCGCTGCCTTGGCGAATTGTTTCTCCAGGCATTGAGCTCGCAGCTCCAGGGCAAAAAAAACAGCTTGTTGTTCTACCGTGCGCGGGCCTGCAATATAGTGATAGCCAAAGTCTTCCTGCTGTCGCCGCGCCTTGCCGGCAATACACCAATGCGCCGCTTCATGCAGCGCAGAAGCGGGAAAATCCTCGCGGTACATCAGCTGGGCCGGCCCGCTTGCAGACCCCGGTCGGTATAAAGGCTCGGGGGCTCCGCCAACCAGTTCCGTGTTGAACTCTCGGTAAAAACACCATGCAAACGCCGCCCCAATGGCTTCCGCCATCAAGCGATCACTGTCGATAGCTGTCGCCGAGGAACCACGGCAAGCCGCTTTATGTGTGGCATCCATCATCAGCCGCTCTTTTTGATCCAGAACTGCAGAACCTGCTCGTCCCCCTCCCAACCCCCACGCTGGAAACGCACGTACTCGTGCTTCATGAACTGGCAAAAGTGCTCAAGGTCTCGTTCAGTGGTGGGATCTGTGGCCAGCACGTGGAGTAGACCGCCGGGATGTAATTCCCGCACTTTGTTGCGCACCAACATGAGCGGTTCCGGGCAGCGCAGTCCTCTAGCGTCGATCTGATCGTCGTATTCCACAATGAAACCCTACTAACAAGGGGTATGATGTTAGGCCAGTTAGCAAGCAATTCACACTCGGAGGAGTGATCGCGGTTTAAACAAGGAATGTCTCTTTCCTGGATGTTGCGTGCTGGCACCACCGCGGTTACGGAGTATCGTTAAAATGAGAACCAACACTTTGAGCCGTCTAAAAGCTGGGGGAATCGTGCTGCTCACGGCTTTGGCGTCACTGTTCCTGAACCACAATCACGCCGTGGCCCAGAGCGTCGCGGCAAGTGCATCCGATCTCCCAGTCTGCGACCGGGCACGCCTTGAGGGGGAATACCTGCCAATTATCGATGCCACTGACCTGGTAGCCGAACAGTTACGCAACACTATCGCCTCCACCTCTGAGCCGGTGTTGCGCTCCAAACTTCGACAAGCCTATCTGCGTTATCTGGGCTGCCTTAAGCCGAATGGCGAGACGGCAGCGCCCCAGGATCGCAGTTCCGAGGACTCTGGCCCCTAGCAAACTGCTAGCGTTTGGATGTTGTCTGCCTGGATTTTGGGCGAGGTCGAATTTCAACCACTTCACCAACAAAACGCTCAGGCTCTATGGCATACCACTCCTGCAGGGACACCCGATGAGTCTTCGATAGCTGATCGCACAGTTCGTAAAACGGCGGGCGCCCGGGATCGGTCAGGATAATGCGTTTCGTCCCGTTGTTAATGGCGCGGTTAATCAGTAGCTTTAACGGTTTTACTAAGTCATCCCAAAAACAAATGTCGCTACCCACAATCATCTGATGTTGCCCCAGCAGCGGACCACCAAGCCTGGAGAAATCCGACACCTTGTTCTGTAGCGATACTGAGTTGATCTCAGCCATCACGTCGACGAAGGGGAACACGGCAGGATCCAAATCCACCGCAGTCACCCGACAGCGATATTGATGGGCGCAAAACACCGATACAGCACCCCAGCCACAGCCAAGCTCCATGACCCGGCGACGCTGGGCCGGCGGGTGTTCCTGCAAATAATCCATCAACAAAAAAGCAGAGCCCCAGGTGCGGGTGCCATGCACCATAGGCTGATAGCGGCGCTTCAACGCTTTGATCAGGCGATGAGAGTCTTGGAGCAAAAAAATGCCGTAGGCAAAGTCGATGTGTTCTTGCGGAAGTCTTTGAAGCTTAGGCATGACTGCACTCTTCTAGAGGGCGAGAGTTCGAAATGAAAACGCCGAGGGTATCCCAAAATGATCGAGCCTGGCCGCCACCTACCGCAGCCGCTGGCCTGTCAGTATGACCTACCGCCGCCGAGATTGAATCGGTTTTTCCGGCAACGATGGATTTTTTTTCACGGCGTTAACACTGGCTACCGGGTTATCGTTTTCTCGTGCGAGTTCCTGACAACGCCACAGGGCGAGGCCTCAAGCTTTGTCTAGGTTTACAGGCTATATCCAATAGCGCTGCACCTTGCGCAGACGCCTGGCGACCCCAACTATCGCTGAGTCGAAAGGATGTGACTTTTGCTTGCTTGTGGCACTACCT
>CAZWQK010000201.1:0-3966 GCA_964635835.1 uncultured Pseudomonadales bacterium | reverse complement strand
AAATTATTGGAGAAGCAGAAAGAGGGTAAAAAGCGCATGAAGCAGGTGGGCTCTGTGGAAATACCCCAGGAAGCGTTTTTAGCGGCGCTGAAAGTCGAACGCTAGAGCGGAACATCTATGGATATCGATTTACCTTTTTACCTTTTTTGGGCCTCGGTAATTTCCGCTGCCATTTGGCTGGTGGACGCGGTGCTGTTCAAGCCCAGGCGCCTGGCACAGGCCCAGGACGATACCCCGCCGGAAGACCCGGTGGTGGTGGAGTACGCCAAGTCGTTCCTGCCGATTTTCGTGGCGGTATTCGTACTGCGCAGCTTTTTTGCCGAGCCCTACCAAATTCCCTCGGAATCCATGGTGCCCACTTTGGAGGTGGGGGATTTCATCCTGGTCAACAAATACGACTACGGTATGAAAATGCCTGTGTTCGGCGTCAAGCTCACCCAGGGCCAACCCCCAGCCAGGGGCGACGTAATGGTGTTCATTCCGCCGCACGATCCGCGCTACTTTATCAAGCGGGTTATTGGCATTCCCGGAGACTCGGTGCGTTACGAGAACAAAAGGCTGATCATCAACGGCGAGCCGCTGAAGTACACCTTTGTGCGGGACTTTACCGACGTCCGCTATGGCATACCCGGCCGGGAGTACATTGAGGAAATTGCTGGCGTTGAACATCGCCTGCATCGCACGGGCCGGCCCGAGCGCCCCCACAGCTGGGAGGTTGGGCCCGATCAATACTTAGTCATGGGCGACAACCGCGATCATTCGGCTGACTCCAGAACCTGGGGTCTGGCTTCGGGTGACAACATTGTCGGCAAGGCCATTGCTATTTGGGCTCACAAACCACCGGGCTGGAACTGGCCCAGCTTCGAGCGCAACCGCTGGCTTGAGCAAGGCGCTCACGACTAAGGCTATGGCTACTTCCCACGCCGGCAACAGTTCCCTAGCCAAGCTGCAGAAAAAAATCGGCTATCAATTCAACGAGCCAACCCTGCTCCAGCAGGCTCTTACCCACAAAAGCTACGCCAAGACCAATAACGAACGCCTTGAGTTCATGGGAGACGCGGTGCTGGGTTATCTGGTGGGCAACATGCTGTACCGCCGCTACCCGGACGTGCGCGAGGATGCTCTGTCGTTGATGCGCGCCCAGCTGGTGCGCGGCAAAACCCTGGCTCAGGTGGCGTTAACCCTGCAGCTGCCAGAGTATCTGCTGCTCGGTTCCGGGGAACTGCGCTCGGGTGGCCGGCAGCGGGCGTCAATTTTAGCCGACGCGCTGGAGGCCATCATCGGTGCCGTGCACGAAGATGGCGGCATTGCACAGGCTCAAAAACTCGTACATCGGCTGTTTGACGAATTAACCCAGGGGCTGGATGCCCAGAGTTTAAAAGACCCCAAAACTCGCCTGCAGGAACTGCTGCAGGGCAATGGACTGGAGCTGCCGCTGTATTCCGTGGAGGAGATCAGCGGCGCCGATCACCAGCGTCAGTACACGGTCAAATGTGAGGTGCCGGCCCTGGCGTTAACCGCGGTGGCCCAGGATTCTTCCCGGCGCGGGGCGGAAAAAGCCTCAGCCCAGGAGGTACTGCTGATGGCGCTGGCCCAGCAAAGCGGCACCAAAAAACCGCCTCAAGCCAGCACAGCCATCCAGCCAGAACCAGGAGAGCACCATGACTGAGGCCCAACGCTGTGGTTACGTTGCCCTGCTGGGGCGACCCAATGTTGGAAAGTCCACCTTGCTCAACCATGTGCTGGGGCAAAAAATCAGCATCACTTCACGCAAGCCCCAAACCACGCGGCGCAATCTGATCGGTGTGGATACCCAAGGGAACTGTCAGGTGATCTATGTGGATACGCCAGGTATTCACCAGCAAACCGAACGCGAGTTGAATCGCTACATGGTCAGTAACGCCACCTCGGCGCTAGCAGACGTGGATCTGCTGGTAGTGTTGATCGAGGGCGGCAAAACCACCCCGGCGGATGAGCATGTGTTGAAGCTCGTTGCCGCCCACAGCGCGCCGAAATTCGCTGTGCTGTCCAAAGTGGATTTGATTAAGAACAAAGAACAGCTCCTGCCCCAAATGCAGGCCTTGGGGACGCTGGATTTGTTTGATGAGATCGTGCCCCTGAGCGCACTGAAAGAAGATGGAGTAGAGCGCTTTCGTCAGAGCGTGTTCGATCGACTGCCCCACGGCGCGCATTTTTTCGCCGACGACGAAGTCACCGATCAACCCGAGCGTTTTTTGGTAGCGGAAATTGTGCGCGAAAAGCTGATGCGCCAGTTGGGTGATGAAATCCCCCACAGCGCCACGGTGGTCATAGAACACTTCAAGCAGGGCGACAAAGTGATCGACATTCACGCAGACATCGTGGTCGAGCGGGATGGCCAGAAGCGCATTGTGATTGGCAAGTCCGGCGCGCGCTTAAAGCTCATTGGGCAAGAGGCACGCAAAGACATAGAGCTGATGCTGGATCATCAGGTTATGCTGCATTTGTGGGTGAAAGTGCGTAAGGGCTGGACGAACAATCGCATCCACATGCGCAGCCTGGGTTACGACTGAAGCGAATCGTGCCTGCTGCCGCTCAAATGCTGCCTGCCCTGGTGCTCCACGTGCGTCCTTACCGGGAAACCAGCGCCATTGTGCAGTTGTTGACCCAGGGCCAGGGGCGACTGGCCGGGGTGCTGCGGGGCTACCGCGGCAAAAAACAGGGACAGGTTGCCGTTCAGCCCTTCAGCGTGGGCACCGTTACCTATTCCGGCAGGAGCAATCTGGTGACCATTCAAAAGTTTGAAAGTCACCACTTTATTGCCCTCCAGGGCCAGCGCCTGTACGCGGGCTTTTACGTGCTCGAGCTGCTTACGCGCCTGGTCCAGGAACGTCAGCAGGAACCGGGCATCTTCGCCGCTGCCATGAGCGTGCTGGAAGCCCTGGAAGAGCAGGACCCCCTGGAACCAGCCTTACGCTGTTTCGAACTGGATCTGCTCATCCAGTTGGGTTTCGAGGTGGACTTTTCATTACAGGGTCAGCGGCTGCAGGATGACGGCCGGTACATTTTTCAGGCGCAAACGGGATTTCATCGGGTGGAGTCAGATGCCCCCCCGAACCAGCGAGAGTTTTTGGGTCACGACCTGCTGTGTATTGCTAACCGGGATTTTTCCGCCCCCCAGACCCTGGACGCGGCCAAAGCCCTGATGCGCGCCGCGCTGGTTCCTTTATTGGGGACGAAGCCGCTGATCAGTCGCAAGATGTTCCGGCGCTAACGTCGGTTGAGAATTTAGTCGGCACCAGAGGATACAAGCATTGCCTAAGCAGCCCACGGAAATTGAATTAGAAATCACCAGCCTGTCAGACCAAGGGCTGGGTGGCGGCACCCACAATGAGCGGCCCATCTGGGTGCGCAATGCCTTACCCGGCGAAACCGTCAGCGCGCGGATTCTGAAGCGCCGGGCCGGCAATCGCTTTGCTGATGGCCAGCCGCTGGCCCAGCACCACCCGGACCGCGTGAGTTCGCCTTGCCGGTATTTTCCGCGCTGCGGTGGCTGTGCAACCCATCATCTGGCTCCTGGAGCTCAGCTTTCTCATAAGCAAGGTCAGCTGCAGACCCAGCTGCAGGCTCAGGGGGTTGAGGCCCGACACTGGCGACGGCCCACGGCACTGCTGCGCCTTGGGTACCGGCGCAAGGCCCGGTTGGGAGTGCGTGTGGTGGGTGACACGGTGCTGGTGGGGTTTCGTGAGTCCTTTAGCAACCGGGTGGCTCGAATTGACGCCTGCTTAACCCTTACCCCGGAACTGTCGCGTCTGATCCTGCCGCTGAAGGCAGCCATTGCCCGGATGGCGGACCCGAAAACCGTGCCGCAAATTGAATTGGCCCAAGGCGATGACCGCTGTGCGGTGATCGTTCGCCACCTGCAGCCCTTAAGCGCCGGGGAAGAAGCCCTGTGGCAGGCGTTTCAGCGGCACAGTGGTGCGGTGG
>CAZWQK010000200.1:0-3985 GCA_964635835.1 uncultured Pseudomonadales bacterium | reverse complement strand
ACATCATTGCGCCGGACCTGCGCGGTCATGGCGACAGCGAGTGGATGGTAGGCGGCAGCTACAACCAAATTGATTACGTCTACGACATCGCCCAGCTTCTGCATCAAAAGCAGATGTCGCCGGTAACCATCATCGGCCACTCCCTGGGCGGTTCTATTTCTCTTCTATACACGGCCCTGCATCCGGATAGAGTAACGAAGCTTGTGTCCATCGAGGGCATGGGGCCCCCGCCGTCGATGATGCAAAAGCGCCTTGAGCAAACCACGGGGGAACGCATTCACGACTGGATGAACGGCGTTCGTCGATCGTCCGGGCGGCTGGTAAAACGCTACCCCACGCTAGAGGATGCTTTTCAGCGCATGCAAGCTGAGAATCCGCACCTGTCCGAGAGCCAGGCCAGACACCTGACCATTCACGGCAGCAACCAAAACGAAGACGGCACCTACAGCTGGAAGTTCGATAACTACGTGCGGAACTTCTCGCCCATTGGTGTGCCTTTTAGCGATATGGCGGAACTCTACGGCCAGATCACCTGCCCAACACTGCTGGTGCGCGGCCTGGAATCCTGGGCTTCAGACCCTGTCGCCGACGGACGCACCAAGAACTTCAACTGTCCTTTGGAAGTCGAGGCCTTTGCCGACGCCGGGCACTGGGTTCATCACGATCAGCTAGAGGGCTTCGTGGCCCGGGTTAACACCTTTCTGCAGTCGCCGATCTCGGACCATGACTCAGGACCATGATCTAGGACCATGACCCACCTCACTGTTCAGGCATTGCATGACTCACCTTGGCAAGGCGTGCTGCATGTGACCGGCGGCGGCGTCACGGTACTCGGTGAACTCATTGGCGTGGCGGGCGCGTCCCGCACCATTCTCGATGCGACCATCCCCTACAGTCACAGCGCCCTAACGCAATTGTTGGGGCGGGCACCGGAACAGGCGGCTTCAGTAACCACGGCTCGGGCCTTGGCCATGGCGGCCTTCCAGCGCGCCAGGCACCTGAGTAACGGGGACAGCTGTTTTGGTCTGGGGTGTACCGCCAGTCTCGCCACGGATCGAACCAAGCGCGGGCAAACCCGCGCACACTGGGCGATCCAGACGGCTACCGCCACCTTTAGCTTCTTCCAGGAACTCGACGCGCAACGGTCCCGGGCAGACCAGGAACAGGGGGTTCGGGAAGGGCTCATGCAGAGCCTGGGCGCCTGCTTGATGAATCAGCCCTGGAGCGGCTCGCCCATGGACGTTTGCCATGCGGATCCGGTCTGGCAGCCGCTGCTGCAAAACGAACCATACCGCTGGTGCAGCGGCAGCCACGACGGTCAGCTGATCCTACCGGGGTCCTTTGATCCGGTGCATGCAGGCCACTACGAAATGATCCAGGTGGCCCAGGACCTATGCGGCAAAACCGGAGCCTTTGAGCTGACCCTGCGAAACGCAGACAAACCCGACCTGGATTATTTGTCCGTACAAGAGCGACTGGGGGCAATCGCGGGCTGGGATGTATGGCTCACCAATCAGGCGAACTTTGCCGCCAAGGCAGAGCTCTTCCCCAAGGCGACTTTTGTGCTAGGCACTGACACCCTGAGCCGCATCGGCGAAACACGCTTTTATGGCGAGGATGCCGAGGCTCGGGATCAAGCCATTGACCGTCTTCACGAACTGGAGGTGGACTTTCTGGTGCTGGGACGGGTGCAGGGCCAGCACTTTGTCGGTCTTGAGGATTTAACGCTGCCGCCAGCGCTGAGAGAGCTGTGTCGGGGCGTACCCGAATCTGTCTACCGTAACGACCTTTCGTCAACCCAGCTTCGTCAGGCGGACTCGGAGTAAGCCGGCTTATCGGAAATGATGGTTTTCCAGCGTCCCTGCCGGAAGCGCCAAATTAATAGAATACCCTTCAACACGTAGTCGCCAATCAAGGCGGCATAGACCCAGATCACCGCCAAACCGAAATAAGCGGCCAGGGCCGCCAAACCGCAGCGCATGACCAGCAGCCCCAAGATCGTGGTGATGAGGGGAAAGCGCGTATCCCCAGCCCCGCGCAGCGCGCCGCCAATGGCGAATTCCACCGCCAGCAACGGCATCATGGCGCCAAGGACGTAAATAAACTGCACCGTGTACGCGATGGTCTGAACATCGCTGCCAATAAAATACTCGGCCAAGGCCTGGGCGTAGACCATGACCATTAGGCCGATAAATCCCATGGAGGCGATGGCCATCCACATGGAACGCCAGCCACTGCGGGCAGCGCCGACAAAATCCTTGGCGCCAAGGTTTTGACCGACCAGCGTCGAACCGGCGATGGAAAAACCGAAGCCCACGGTCATGCACACGGCCAGGATGTTGACGCCAATGTTGTAGGCCGCAAAGGCCGGGGTGCCGTAGTGGTTACCAATGACGATGAGGAAAATGAAAAAGCCCAGCTGAAACACCCCTTGCTCAAGGGCTGCGGGGTAGCCGATGTCTACCAGCTGACTCAGGCGCTCGCGCCGCCACCAGCCGCCTCTGACGTGACGGACCCGGAACTTTTGCCGCACCCACAGGGTCAGCAGCACCAGGGTGCCGATGGAAAAGGCGATCCCCGCTGCTACCGCAGCGCCAGCAACCCCCATCTCGGGCATTCCCCAGCGACCAAAAATAAACGCATAAAGCAGGGGCAAATTCAGCACGTTGATGCCCGCGGCAATCCATAAGGGCGACCAGGCGTCGCCAGAAGCGCGCAACGCCGCGCTTAAAATCAACATGCCCGCAAACGCAATGTTAAAAAAGGACAGCCAGCGAATATTCAGGGTCGCCATGGCCAGGGTTTCATCGTCTAAACCAAACGCCCCCGCCAGCGAGCCTGCAAAGAAAAACCCCAGGGTTGCCACCACGGCAGCCAAGGTAGCCCCGAGCACCAGGGATGCCATGGTGACCCGGCTGGCCTCCTCGTAATCGCCAGCACCCCAGGCCCGGGCAACCAAGGCCGTGGTGCCCGCGCTCACCGCCATGAGCACCGCCAGCATGGCAAACATGACGCGCTGACCTGCTCCCACTGCCGCCAGCGCCTGGGGGCCAAGTTCACCCACAAATTTTGTTTGCACCATACCCACAATGGTGTAGCTGAGGTTGCCAAGAATACTGGGCAGGGCCAGCTGCCAGATCGACGGACGCTCAGCGGCATCGCCCAAAGACTCGGCGGTCTGAGCCGGATTCTGAGCTGAAGACGACTGGGGCAGCGCCTGGGAATGGGGTGGTGCCTGGGAATCTTGATTTTGCTTAGCGTCGGTCACTCGATGCAGGTGCCTTCATGTCTGGGCCGGAGCCACTGTTGCGATAGCCGCTCAAGGCCATTTGCAGCGGCACTTTAAATCGAGACGGCCGATCAGTTTAGCGCCTTTCTCCCTGCAAGCCCCAGCAGAAAATGCCGCGCCGGGAAAGCTGACGGATTCTTTTGCATCCTTAATTAGACGCGCTACCCTGTCCACCCGATGTATTGCTGGAGAGTGTTATGGAAGTCGGAAAGTTAGGGATTTGGTATTTCTTTGATGATGTCAGCTCCGCTGATGCCGCAGAGTCCGCCAAGCGTTTAGAGTCCTTGGGCTATAGCACCCTGTGGTTACCGGAAACCGTCGGCAAAAACCCCTTCGTTCTGGCTTCTTGGATGCTAGCCAACACGTCGAAAATGAATCTGGCTACTGGCATCGCCAACATCTATCACCGTGAGCCCACGGTTAGCCGAGCTCTGCAGTACACCCTGGCGGAACAGTCTGGCGATCGGTTTCTGATGGCTATTGGCGTGTCCCACAAACCGTTGGTTGAGGGCGTGCGAAAACTGGAATACGGCCCGCCCGTGGCCACCATGCGCAACTATTTGGAGCAGATGGGCACCGCCCCCTACCGAGCCGTGCGCGAAGAGGAAGAGCCACTGACGCTGATTGCCGCCCTGGGGCCGAAGATGATCGAGCTGGCCAAAACGCATACCCAGGGCGCACACCCGTACTTTACCG
>CAZWQK010000199.1:0-3988 GCA_964635835.1 uncultured Pseudomonadales bacterium | reverse complement strand
GAAATCGACGACAACATCGAAATTGAAATTAACCCGTCGGACGTGCGCGTGGACACCTACCGCGCCAGCGGTGCCGGCGGCCAGCACGTAAACCGCACAGATTCCGCCGTGCGTTTAACCCACCTGCCCACGAATACCGTAGTGCAGTGCCAAAGCGAGCGATCCCAGCACCAGAATAAAGACAACGCCTATAAGCAGCTGCGGGCGAAACTCTATGAGCTGGAACTGCAGCAGCGCCGCTCGGAGCAGCAGGCCATTGAAGACGCCAAAGCCGACATCGGCTGGGGCAGTCAAATCCGCTCCTACGTACTGGACCAGTCCCGGGTCAAGGATTTACGCACAGAAGTGGAGCGCACCGACCCCAACAAAGTGCTGGATGGCGATTTAGACCCCTTTATGGAAGCCTGCTTAAAGGCCGGCCTGTAGCATACTGTACGCTGCAACGAACTCACGAGGAAAGATATGAGCGACGAACGAGACGAAAGAGATGTGCTGCAAAACCGCCGAGCAAAGATGGATGCTTGGTTGGCCAAGAGCAAGGTCTATCGCAATGATTTTCGGCGTGAGGCTCTTGCCAAAGATCTGCACGCACAGTTTGCGGACCAGGACAAAGCGGCGTTAGCAGAAGCCGGCGCGCGCACCGCTGTGGCTGGCCGCGTGATGCTGCGCCGAGTCATGGGCAAGGCAAGTTTTGTCACCCTGCAGGACGTAAGCGGGCAAATTCAGTGCTACCTGACGAAAAACGATCTGGGCGAGGAGGCCTACGAAGACTTCTCTCAGTTTTGGGAAATGGGCGACATCGTTGGCGTGGGCGGCACGCTCATGCGCACCAACAAAGGCGAGCTTAGCGTTCATGCCGATGACATTGTGTTGCTGAACAAAACTTTGCAGCCCTTGCCCGAGAAGTTTCATGGTTTGACGGATCAAGAAGTACGTTATCGTCAGCGCTATGTGGACTTGATCGTAAACGAAGACACCCGAGGCGTGTTCCGCACCCGCTCCATGGTCATGCAAACCCTGCGTGATTTCTTTAACCAGCGTGACTACCTGGAAGTAGAAACGCCCATGATGCACAGCATTCCCGGCGGCGCCACCGCGCGGCCCTTCACCACCCACCACAACGCCTTGGATATGCCCCTGTTCCTGCGCGTGGCTCCAGAGCTGTTTTTAAAGCGGCTGGTGGTAGGCGGCTTTGAGCGGGTCTACGAGATCAACCGCAATTTCCGCAACGAAGGTTTATCTACCCGGCACAACCCGGAATTCACCATGCTGGAGTTCTACCAGGCCTATGCCGATTATCGAGACCTGATGAATTTAACCGACGAACTGTTGGCGGAGCTGACTCTGCGTGCCTGCGGTAGTCAGCAGATTGTTTATCAGGGCATCGAGCTGGATTTCGCCAAGTCTCCCCAGCGCGTCACCATGGCCGAATCGTTAGCACGCTTTGGCGGCATGGACGAAGCGTCCGTAGACAACGTGGAGCATCTGCGCGGCGAGTTGGAAAAGCAGCAGCTCCACCTGGAAGACCATTGGGGCTTGGGCAAGCTGCAAATGGAGGTGTTTGAAGCCAAGGTAGAAGGGCGCCTGGAGCAGCCTACCTACATCACCGAGTATCCGGCAGAGGTGTCTCCCCTGGCTCGCCGTAACGACGCCAACCCCGACGTTACCGACCGCTTCGAGCTGTTTATCGGCGGCCGCGAATACGCCAACGGCTTCTCAGAGCTGAATGACCCCATCGACCAGGCAGCGCGGTTTCAGGCCCAGGCGGATCTGAAGTCCAAGGGCGATAACGAGGCCATGCACTCTGACCAGGACTACATCACCGCCTTGGAGTACGGCCTGCCGCCTACTGCCGGCGAGGGCCTGGGCATTGACCGTCTGGTCATGCTGCTGACTGACGCGCCGTCTATTCGTGACGTGCTGCTGTTTCCCTTAATGCGGCCCCAGTCCTAGGTTCCAGTGGCTCGCTCAGTTGCCCTAGAAGCCTCATGGCAAAGCCTCTTGGGGGATCAATTCGATCAGCCCTATATGGCCACGCTGCGAGAGTTTTTGCTGGCAGAAAAACGCGCGGGCAAGCGGGTTTACCCGCCGGGGGAGAAAATGTTCGCGGCCATGAATCTGGTGCCCGTTGAGCAAGTGCGCGTGGTCATCATCGGCCAGGATCCGTATCACGGCCCAAATCAGGCCATGGGGCTGAGTTTCTCGGTACCCCAGGATCAGCCGTTGCCGCCGTCGCTGCGCAACATGTACACGGAAATACAGCAGGATCTGGGCCAGCCAGTAGACTTAGGCAACGCCTCCGGCGATCTCACCCACTGGGCCCGGCAGGGCGTACTACTGCTCAATGCAGTGCTCAGTGTCGCCCACGCCCAGGCAGCGTCCCATCAGGGCAAAGGCTGGGAACAATTTACCGACACCCTGGTGCAGCGCCTGTCCAATCGCCGAGAAGGCCTGATTTTTATGCTCTGGGGCAGCTATGCCCAAAAGAAAGCCGCCCAGGTAGCCCCAGACCGGCATCACCTGCTGAAGGCCCCGCACCCATCGCCGCTGTCGGCCCACCGCGGGTTCTTCGGCTGCGGGCATTTTTCCGCGGCCAATCGCCTGCTCCAAGAACAGGGCCAGCCACCGATCCAGTGGTTACCCCAATCTCGAACACCCAGCTAGAGGTTTATTGTTATCAGCACAACCGACGTACTGTTTAGCGAACATGCAGGCCAGCACGGCGTAATTGCCCAGGCCCACCTCAACGTATCCACAACGTTGAATGCCCTGACCCTGGAAGCGGTGGAAGCCATGACGCCGAAGATGCTGGACTGGGCTAGGCGCGATGAGGTGGTCGCGGTAATTGTCACCGGCGAGGGTGACAAGGCTTTTTGCGCCGGCGGCGACATTCAAGCCCTGTACCATGCGGCTACCGCGAATTTGCAGGCGGCCAGCACCGTCAACGATTATCCCCAGCGCTTTTTCGAAACCGAGTATCGGCTGGACTACCTCATGCACTGCTATCCCAAGCCGCTATTGACGCTAGGGCACGGCATTGTTATGGGTGGCGGTTACGGACTGTTTTCGGCATCCAGCTACCGAGTGTTAACCCAGCGCACCCGCCTGGCCTTTCCCGAGATCACCATTGGCCTGTTTCCCGATGCCGGGGGCACCGTGGTCATGCGCAACCTCGAGCCTGAAATGGCGGCCCTGCTCACCATGACCGGCAGCCAGGTTAACGCCACCGACGCCTTGGCTCTGGGCATTGGGACCCACGTGATAGGGCACGACAGCAGGGCGGATTTTTTGCTTGGGCTAACCGAGCTGGCATGGCAGCCGAGCTCGGCTCAGGCCAACCACGAAGTTCTCGCCGGCTACCTTCAGCAGCACCACTACGCCGGGGATATGCCCGCCAGTGACGTGGCAGGCATCGACATCAGCGCCATCGATCTGACCAGTCTCAGCGGTTGTGTGAGCAGCATATTGGCCTTGGAAGGCGCTTCCAAATGGATGGATAAAGGCGTAGCCAGCCTGCGCGGAGGCTGCCCAATGACTGCCGGAATCATCTTCAAGCAGCTCAGTCTGGGGCCCCGGCTGGATCTGGCCCAGTGTTTTATGACCGAGCTTGCCGTGGCTACTGGCTGCTTGTCCCGGCCGGATTTTGCTGAGGGCGTGCGCGCCCTGCTCATTGATAAAGACCTTTCACCCAACTGGTCTGTTGGCACCGTGGCCGACGTGACAGATGCGCTAGTAGACGAGCACTTCGTGGGCTTTTGGGAAGCGGCAGGGCAGCCTCATCCGCTGGCTGATTTAACGACGTTTGCCTGGGATTGATTGCTCTGCGCTAAGGGTTGCCAAGAAAAGCGAGGCGCCAATAACCTTCGCAAAAGCGACGCGCTGTGAGCGACCTCACAGCGGCGCTGTGGTTTTGTGTGAATCTCGGCAGCAAGTTTTGGCAGTCCCGCTGGGAGCAAAGGCTCAGTGAGGCGGAGCAAGTTCTTGGCTG
>CAZWQK010000198.1:1695-3993 GCA_964635835.1 uncultured Pseudomonadales bacterium | reverse complement strand
GGGCTCGTAGGTCGGGCTCGTAGGTCGGGCTTTAGCCCGACGAGAAAAATGACGGGTTGAAACCCGACCTACGAAGGATGATGCGTTGGGAGATGTCGGGTTGAAACCCGACCTACGAAACGAGGCCGTGCTATGCTCTGCTTCCATTTTATTGCAGGCCAACATGTCCCAGCGTTTTAACACTGACGTTCTAATCATTGGTGGTGGCGCTGCGGGGCTTACCGCGGCGCTGGCGCTAGCACCCCACGCGCGGGTGACGGTGCTGTGCAAGGGGGACATTACCAGCGGCTCATCTCACTGGGCTCAGGGCGGTGTGGCGGCGGTTACGGATCCTGATGACAGCTTTGAATCCCATGTTGCCGATACTCTGGATGCCGGGGCTGGGCTATGCGACCCGCAGGTGGTTCGAGCAACGGTGTCTGCCGGCCCGGACGCCATTGCCAAGCTGACCGAACGCGGCGTGACATTTGATACCGAGGGCAATGCCCTGCATCTGACCCGAGAAGGAGGACACTCCCATCGACGGGTCGTTCACGTGGCGGACGCCACCGGCAAGGCGATTACTCAAACTCTCACGGACCAGGTGTTGGACAATGGCAACATTGAACTGTTCAACGACCGAGTGGCCATTGATCTGATTAACCTGTCCACCCTGGGCCGACACCACAGCCGATGCGCCGGGGCCTATGTGCTGAATCGCACCTCTGGACGCGTGGAGGTGTTCCAGTCCCGCTTCGTGATTTTGGCCACCGGCGGCGCGAGTAAGGTGTACCTGTACACCAGTAATCCAGACAGCTCCACTGGCGACGGCATTGCCATGGCTTGGCGTGCAGGCTGCCGAGTGGCCAACATGGAATTCAATCAATTCCATCCCACCTGCCTGTATCACCCCCACGCGGGGTCGTTTTTAATCTCTGAAGCGGTGCGTGGAGAGGGCGGCATTCTGCGTTTGCCTAACGGCCAGCGGTTTATGCAGCGCTTTGACGAGCGCCTGGAACTGGCACCCCGAGACATTGTGGCACGGGCCATTGACCACGAAATGAAGCGGATTGGTGCCGACTGCGTGTATCTGGATGTAAGCCATTTGTCCGCCAGCTTCATTCAAAGTCACTTTCCAAACATAGCCCAGAAATGCGCAGAGCTGGGCATTGACGTAACCAAGGACCCCATTCCCGTGGTGCCCGCGGCACACTACACCTGCGGTGGCGTGGTGGTAGACGACTTTGGTCGAACAGACTTGCCGAACCTTTACGCCATTGGCGAGGTCAGCTGCACGGGCTTGCATGGGGCTAATCGCCTGGCCAGTAACTCGTTGCTGGAGTGCTTTGTCTATGGCCAGCGAGCGGCAGAAAAAATCATTGGCCAACTGGAAAAACCCCAGACGGCGCCCTACATCCCCAAGTGGGACGAGTCCAAGGTCACGGATTCTGACGAATCGGTCATCATCGCCCATAACTGGGACGAGCTGCGCCGCTTTATGTGGGACTACGTTGGCATCGTGCGCACGGACAAACGGCTGATGCGGGCGCACAGACGCATTGAGCTGCTCAAGCAAGAGATACAGGACTACTACGCCACCTACCGGGTAACTAACGATTTAATTGAGCTGCGTAACCTGCTGCACGTGGCGGATCTGATCGTGCGCAGTGCCTTGAAGCGCAAAGAAAGCCGCGGGCTGAACTACAACATGGACTACCCGGAAATGGCCCCCCAAGCCGCAGACACCATTTTGGCCCCGGGCAGCCTGGAGAGCATGATTTAAACGCCCGCGGTGCTAGACCTGCCCTACTCTGGGTCGTATCCGGCCAGCAGCACCCGGCGGCGGATTTTACTGAAATCGCTGGCTGCTACTTCATCATTAAATACCCAATGCATTCGGCCTTTCTGGTCGGCTATGCCAACGCACCAGGGGCAGATCCAGCAGCGCAGCGGCGAGCCCAGCAAAGGCTTAAAGGCCGGGGCAGTTGACCCAGGAGACGTTGCATGGGCGGAGTCGGCGTGCCGGGGGCCAACCATACCGTCGTCCTGCAGCAGCAACTGCAGCAGCCGATTGCGCCGGTTTTGCCGAATACCGTTGGTAACGTATGCCGCGCCAAGGGCAAGGCCCGTGAGTCCTAACAATTGATACAGACCAAAGATCGTTACTACAGCCCAAACCGCTACGCAGCTTCGACGCAGCCTGCCCGGATGAAATTGAAACCGCTGTTTCATGGATACGGTAGTAGGACGGCCTTTAGACGTTGGGTTTTCAGGTTGGTTTTTTGTCGGGCTGAAGCTCCATTTGTCGGGCTGAAGCTC
>CAZWQK010000198.1:0-1595 GCA_964635835.1 uncultured Pseudomonadales bacterium | reverse complement strand
ATTTGTCGGGCTAAAGCTCATTTGTCGGGCTAAAGCTCATTTGTCGGGCTAAAGCTCATTTGTCGGGCTAAAGCCCGACCTACAGGCAATGTTCTATTATTGGATTTGTAGGTCGGCCTTTAGGCCGACGTTGGGTTGTCGGTTTTTTGTTAGGCTGAAGCTCCATTTGTCGGGCTGAAGCCCGACCTACGTACCCAACCTACGTACCCGACCTACGATTGTTCTATTGTTGGGGTTGTAGGTCGGCCTTTCGGCCGACACAACACCCGTTGAGCTAAAGCACCCCGTCGTAGGCGATGATTTTGCTTACCAAGCCCGACACCAGCGGATCGTCCGAGGTGATGCGACCTTGGAGCAGGTCGTACAAGTCCACGTCTTCCCAGTCCAATAATTCCTCGTATAAAGCCTGTTCCCTCCCCGACAAGTCGTGAAAACAGTCCCGCACAAAGGGCACCAGCTTCAGCTCCAGTTCGGTTAAACCCCGCCGGCTGCGCCAATAGATGTGTTTTAGATCTGCTGGAATCACGAATATCCCCAAGGTTATTGCAATTGTTTAACGCTATCAGGCAGTCTGCTCCCAATCTTTTGTAAGTCGGGAATCACTCTTGGATACATGGTCGGACGCACAAGTGGTCAGCCTTCGCGGACGCGCGGTGAAAACGTTTTTGCAAGGCTACCTTACTTGCAACAGTGACCGCATTGAAAAAAATGCGTCCACGCCTATGACCCTATGCAATCTCAAGGGCCGGGTTATCGCCAACGGCTGGGCTCTGGGCGACGATGAGGAGGTTGCCTTAGTCGTGCACGGTTCCTTAGCAGAAGCGGTTGGCGCTTTTCTTAAGCCCTACGCCATGTTTTCGAAAATCCAAATCCAGGCATCCCATGAGCCGGTGGGTGTCATCCAGGATCCAGCCGCACCGGGGGTCTTTTGCAGTCCCTGGGCCTTCGCCGACGGCGTGTTCGCGCCGGATAACGCCACCGGCGAAGACCGCTCGACGCCCCTAGCACATGCCCTGATCGATCAATCCTTCGCCTGGGTCAGCGCGCCGGTATCCGGCAAGTTCCTGCCCCAGGTGCTCGGCATGCCCGCAGCCGGGGCCGTGGACTTCGACAAGGGCTGCTATTTGGGTCAGGAGATCATCGCCCGGGCCCAGTTTCGCGGGGCCGTGAAGCGCGGCGTGGACCACTTCAGCTTTAGCGGCAACACCCCTGCTCCGGGGGATAGCTGGGAGGATCCAGAGCACGGCAGCGGCACGGTGATCCTGACACAAGCACCGGCCCAGTCGGATCGCCAAAATTCGCAACAAGGATTGTGGGTGAGAAATCTGTAGCGCTGTTACCGGCACCCCAGCTTTAGTCCAAGCGCCAATTCCAACCCCAGTCTCAAGCCCAATCCGAACTAAAGCCGAAATCAACGAGTAACCAGCAGCGCAATCCACAACAGCGCAAAACGACCCGATAACAGCACCATCATAAAACTCATCGAAGGCTGACGCAGTACCAACTGGTCAAGCCACAGACGTACACTGCCATGCCCAGCCCCGGCCAAGCTTGCCCTGACGTCCTCCTCAATCTGGTCTCGACTTGCTGAAAAG